>JAQVMQ010000031.1 GCA_028703535.1 Candidatus Omnitrophota bacterium
TCATCCACCGGGCCAAAAAACGCGAAAGCGAATTTACCTAACGCCTGGGCTATATGGAACGGCCCGCCATCATTTGTTATTATAAATTCCGAACCGGAAATAAGCGGAACAAACTCGTCCAGTTCAAAAGATCCGCATAGATTAATACACCGCTCACCTAAATTATCTGTGACGTATTTGCAAATATCAAGTTCACTCTTTGAACCGCAAACAAGTATATTAATATCATAGTTGTTAAGCAACTCCCGGCAAAGTTCAAGGTAATATTCTTTGGGCCATCTTTTATAAAAAGCCGTTTTCTGCCAGCTATCCCCTGACCCTGGACAAATGATGATATACTCCTTTCCGGATAACACGTTATCGAGACCGTAAATTTTTTTTAAAATAGCGTTTTTATCGACTGCAGAATATATGTCCATGGGATAATCCAAAGGCGTGATATCAAGAAACTTTAATAACTCAAGATTATATCGTGCCACATGTTTGGATACAAAACCTGCCGGTAACGGAAGTTTATCCGTAAGAAACCTGCCTCTGTTATGGTAATCAAACCCTATACGTTTTTTTATTCCGGTAAGGCTCAAGAAAAAACCGTATTTTGAGTTCATAGAAAGATCAAATAGGACGTCATACCGTTCATGCCGGATTTCCATGATAAAATTAAAAAACTTTTTAATAAATTCTAATTTTGATCTTTTACCGATGTCCCGCCACTGGTCTTTTTCATATATTGTGATCTTATTTAGGAAATGGTTATCTTTCATGATAGAGTACACACGTTCGTTGCAAATATAGTCTAAAACAACATTCGCCAGATGTTCTTTTAGATTATGTATCAGGGGTGTTGTGAATAAAACATCGCCTATCCCGTAAGGATTAAATATAAGTATTTTTCTCATAATAAAAACGCTTTCAGAATGAAAGACTGTTAACCTTGTTTTTCTCCCGAAATCATTATATATAGAATGATGAGCCTGTAAAGGTTTAAAAGCCACGGACCCTCTCCGCATATAACGGTAACGTTATGGAGAGGGCTTCTAAATCACAGGCAAGAACTATGTGAAGATGGAATAACGGGCCAGACACTTCTTAAATATTATAAACCTACTTTGTAATATGTCTGGCCCACATATAAAGCTTTTAAGATAAGGCATAAAAAAAGCCCCCGGAAAAATCCGGAGGCTTTTTTTTATTTATTTAACTTCTTGATATCTTACATCATTCCGGGCATACCCATACCCGCGCCAGGCATTCCGCCCGGCATAGCCGGCCCTGAACCTTCTTTCTCAGGCTTATCAGCTATAATAGCCTCGGTTGTAAGCAACAACCCTGCGATAGATGATGCGTTCTGTAAAGCTGTACGAGCGACTTTTGTCGGATCGATTATACCAGCCTCGAACATATCAACTACTTTATTATTATATGCGTCAAACCCGAAATTGGTCTTTTCCTGTTTAACTTGATTTACCACGACTGAAGCTTCTAATCCGGCGTTTGTAATCAGCTGACGGATAGGTGCTTCTACCGCGCGTCTTACTATGTTTACGCCTGTGATTTCATCCTCATCGGCTTTGATATTATCAAGCGCAGGTATACCGCGTATGATACCTATCTCACCGCCGGGTATTACACCTTCTTCAACCGCGGCGCGCGTAGCGTGAAGCGCGTCTTCAACACGTGCTTTCTTTTCTTTCATTTCAGTTTCTGTAGCAGCTCCGACATTGATAACAGCCACACCGCCGGCTAATTTAGCTAACCGCTCCTGAAGTTTTTCTCTGTCATAATCAGAATCTGTAGCTTCGATCTGAGCCTTGATCTGAGCGATACGGCCTTTAATAGCTTTTGTATCGCCTGCGCCTTCAACTATAGTAGTATTGTCTTTATCCACTCTTAACCGTTTAGCACAACCGAGCTCTTCGACCTCTACACTTTCAAGTTTACGGCCTGTATCTTCACTTATAAGTTTACCGCCTGTAAGTACAGCTATATCTTCAAGCATAGCTTTACGTCTGTCACCGTAACCCGGAGCTTTAACCGCTACACAGGACAATGTCTTACGTAAATTGTTAACAACTAATGTCGCTAAAGCTTCGCCTTCTACATCTTCAGAGATTATTACAAGCGGCTTGCCTGAACGAGCTACCTTTTCCAATAACGGAAGCATATCTTTAATACTTGATATCTTTTTTTCATAAATCAAAATATAAGGATTCTCTACTTCGCAAACCATCTTTTCAAGGTCTGTGCTGAAATACGGCGAAAGATAGCCCTGATCAAACTGCATACCTTCGACAACTTCCATTGTTGTTGCCATTGATTTTGCTTCTTCGACCGTTATAACCCCGTCTTTGCCTACTTTATCCATAGCATCGGCTATAAGTTCACCTATCTGCGAATCTCCGTTAGCCGCGATTGTGGCAACCTGCGCGATCTCTTTCTTATCTTTAACAGGTTTAGATAATTTCTGGAGCTCCTTAATAATAACCTCAACTGCTTTATCTATTCCGCGCTTTAAAGCCATAGGGTTAGCACCGGCTACGACATTCTTCAGCCCTTCACGATAAATAGCTTCTGCTAATACTGTGGCTGTTGTTGTACCGTCACCGGCAAGCTCAGACTGTTTCTCCGCCACTTCTTTCACCAGCTGTGCTCCGATATTTTCGTACGCATCTTCCAAGTCAACTTCTTTAGCTACAGTTACACCATCTTTGGTTATTGTCGGTGAACCGAACTTCTTTTCAATAACGACATTACGTCCTTTAGGCCCAAGTGTAACTTTAACAGCTCTGGCCAATATCTCCACACCGTTTAAAATAGCACGGCGTGCTTCTTCATTAAAAACTAACTGCTTTGCCATTTTTAAATTCCTCCTGTTTATATTATCCGATTATAGCCAATATATCTTCTTCTCTGACAATAAGGTAATCTTTATCATCAATTTTTAGATCAGTGCCTGAATATTTACCATATAAAACTTTATCACCAACCTTAACTGACATAGCAATGACTTTACCGTCATCTGCTTTTTTACCGGCACCTACCGCAATAATAGTTCCTTCCTGCGGTTTTTCTTTTGACGCGGTCTCCGGCAAGAATATACCGCCCTTTGTCTTTTCTTCTGCCTTATAAGGCTCAATCAACACCCGGTCTCCTAAAGGTTTTACTTTCATAAAACACCTCCTTAAACTAAAAGTACATTATATATTTTTGAGTATCCCTTTTCGCAATAACAGCTAATATTAGCAGTCTTAGCTGTCGAGTGCTAGATTATTTTACTTAGTATTGTTTTTCTGTCAAGATTTTTTTATCAAAAATATTTGATGAATAAAAAAAGCTATATTTATAGCATAGAATACGGCATCAAATTAGTTTAGCAGATAGTATCTTAAGACCGCGAATAACCAGGTCAGGCTCATAGATATATTTAAAATTAAGCATTTTACATATAAATTCAGCGTCACCTCCGGTAATAACAGGCACCTCATTTTTTGTGAATTTAAGGGTACCTGAATATTCTTTGACAAGTGAATTTATCATAAAAGAAAATCCTTCAATTATACCTTTATTTATACTATCAACCGTATTACGCGGTATGCTTTTTCTAAGTCGGCCCAAATGAATCTTATCGGGCAATAAGGCACAGCCGGAAAGTACAGTTAACGACGAACCTATGCCCGGGAGTATCATACCCCCTAAATACTCGCCTTTTGCTGATAAAAAATCGAAAGTTATAGCCGTACCGAAATCAATTATTAAACGTGTACTCTTATTAATACGCCGTGCCGCGTAAGCACCTACCAATCTATCCATACCGATATCTCCGGCATCATAAAAAGATTTTATCGGTATCTTAACATTTTGGCCTGCTATATAAAGTCTATAACCTTTGATTTTTTTGAATAATAAGGTTATGTCCGGGACAACAGAACAAAGAAAAATTTTCGAACATCCGGATTTTTTTATTAAAGCGGTTATATTAGCGGTTGAAGCCTTATCTGTCGGTATAGACCCGAAAAATTTTATTTTGTCGTTATGCGAAATATAAAAACTTAAACGGGTATTGCCGGCATCTACAAAAATATATTTTAAAATATTACTTTTCATTTCGTGCTTTCTTTAAATCCTCTATCATGTCTCTCAATCGTGCGGCTTTTTCGAACTGCAAATTCTTAGCCGCTATATACATTTCTTTCTCCATCTGCGCGATTATATCACGAATTTTGAACTCTTCATTATAAAAATCCAAACGTTCCTTCAGCTTTTCATCTTCAGTAAAATAATGGGCCAGTCCGTCACGTATTTCCTTAACAATTGATCGGGGCTTTATTTTATAAGTCCTATTATACACCTCCTGGATTTTACGGCGCCGAAGACTTTCAGATATAGCGTTCTTCATAGATTGGGTCATCGTATCAGCATACATTATGACCTTAGCGTTGATATTACGCGCGCACCTTCCGATAGTTTGTATAAGGGATGTCGTTGAACGAAGAAAGCCTTCTTTATCCGCGTCAAGTATAACGACAAGCGAGACTTCAGGAATATCAAGACCTTCCCGTAAAAGGTTAATACCCACCAGACAATCAAATTTCTTGGTGCGTAAATCGTTTAATATCTTGGCACGTTCTATGGTTTTTATCTCAGAATGCAAATAAGTCACTTTTATACCTTGTGCCGATAGATATTCACTTAACTCTTCAGCCATGCGTTTAGTCAATGTCGTAACAAATACACGTTCTGATTTTTTGACACGCGCTTTTACTTCTTTTAAAAGGTCCTCTATCTGGCCGGCTATCTTACGGACCTCTATCTCAGGATCAAGTAACCCTGTAGGCCTTATTATCTGTTCTATCACTCTGCCCTTAGCCTTTGATATCTCATAATCCGAAGGTGTTGCGGACACAAAAATCCTCTGGCCTATAAGTGTCTCAAATTCATTAAATTTTAAAGGTCTATTATCTAAGCATGACGGCAGTCTAAACCCATGTTCGACTAAGGTCTCCTTACGCGAACGATCACCGAAATACATACCGCGTATCTGAGGGCATGTCACATGACTTTCATCTATTATAGTTATAAAATCAGCAGGAAAATAATCTATCAAACAATACGGTCTGCTTCCTGCGGGCCGTCCTGAAAGTATACGTGAGTAATTCTCAACACCATGGCAATATCCGCACTCAAGAAGCATCTCCATATCGTATAAAGTACGTGATTTTATCCTATGCGCCGAAACTATATCGCCTTTTTGTTCAAAAAACTTTATACGTTCAAACATCTCATTCTTAATGGTCTTGACCGCATCTTCGATCTTTGACCGGCCCATAACAAAATGTTTGGCGGGATATATCCCCGTCATTTCCAAAGAAACAAGCTTCTTCCCTGTCAGCGGGTCAAATTCTGATATTTTCTCTATCGTATCGTCAAGAAACTCAATACGTACCGCGTATTCTTTATAGCTTGGAAAAATATCCAAAGTATCGCCCTTGACCCTGAACGTTGAACGCCGAAAATCATAATCCTCGCGCTCATATTGTATCTCAAGTAATTTTTTTATCACATCTTCAAGTAATATATTCTCACCTGTTTTAAGAAAGAATACCAGATTCTGATATTCATCGGGTGAACCAAGATTATATATACATGAAACTGACGACACGACTATAACATCACGTCTTGTCATTAACGAGCTGGTTGCGGATAAACGCAAGCGGTCAAGTCTATCATTTATTGAAGCGTCTTTTTCAATATAAGTATCGGTCTGAGGAAGATAACTTTCAGGCTGGTAATAATCGTAATAACTTACAAAATACTCAACCGCGTTTTGCGGAAAGAATTCCTTAAATTCTGAATAAAGCTGCCCGGCTAACGTCTTGTTATGGGAAATTACAAGTGTCGGTCTATTCAGCTTTTTTATTACATTCGCAAGCGAAAATGTCTTTCCCGAACCGGTAACACCAAGTAATGTTTGGGCCTGGTCACCATTTTTAAGCCCTTCCAATAACTTAGATATGGCCGACGGCTGATCCCCGGCAGGCGTAAATTTACTTACTAACTCAAATTTCTCCATTTTATTAAAATTTAAATCAACTCTAAGGAAAAATCCACCGCCCGGGTAGAATGGGTTAACGCACCTAAAGAAATGCGGTCTATCCCTGTAACAGCTATAGGCTTAACCGTTTTTAAGTTTATTCCGCCGGATGCCTCGAGAATGATTTTCGGATAATATTTATCACGATATTCAACAGCTTTTTTTATCTGCGCGACAGAGAAATTATCAAGCATGATTATGTCCGGCGCTGTCGGTATAAATATTTTAAATTCTTCCAACGTTTCAACTTCTATCTCAATGGAAAGTGAAGTTCTTTTGCGCATATTACGTATAATTTTGCTGGCTGTAACAGCATCCAGCTTATTCTTGACCATCATACCGGCGGCACGTAAGTGGTTATCTTTGACCAATACCGCGTCTGATAAAGAATAGCGGTGGTTACATCCGCCGCCGATACGTACCGCGTATCTTTCGATATAGCGTAAAAGCGGAGTGGTTTTTCTTGTATCCATTATTTTAGCTTTGGTACCCTCTGTCAATTTGACAAATTCTGCCGTTAAAGTAGCTATACCCGAAAGGCGTGAAACTATGTTTATAGCCACACGTTCGGCGGCAAGTATGGCCCGCGCGTTACCTTCGATCTGAATGATCTTAGCACCTTTATCAAAACGGCATCCTTCATTAACAAATTTTTTAAATTTAATATTTTTGTCTAAAAGACTGAATGTATATCTCAGCAGATCCATACCGCAAAATATTCCCGGCTCGCGTGAGATCAATACAACTTTTATGTTTTTATCTTGAGGGATAACCAATCTGGAAGTAATATCCTTATACGCGTTATCTTCGCTAAGGCTCATACGAACAAATTTTTGTGTTTCTTTATTTAAAAGCATTGCTTAGCTCCTTCAACCGTTGAAGTTCGTCTTTTATCTGAGAAGACTTTTCCTTCTCCTGCGCTACTATTTCTTTGGAGGCGTTCTTTATAAATCCTTCGTTCCTTAAACGTTTTTCCAACTGTCCGGAGACACGCATTAAATTAGATATTTTTTTATCTAACGATGCAAGGAAATTTTCCGTTTCAAGCTCACCTACCGAAAAATCCAACGACCATAATTCATTTTTATATAGAACACGCTTAAGCTCATCAGCAAACATTATATCAGTCGACCCTGAAAGAGCCAAAAGCCATGTCTCGTTTTTTTTCCATAGTTTTTTGTTATTAGCACAGACTTTAAGACCCGTTTTTTTATTCCCTAAGCCAAGGTCAATTTTAATATTACGAATAGCGCGTATAGTCTCAAATAAACTCTCCGTTGACTGCCGTTCATCTAATATATCATCGGTTAATTCAATCTCTTCGGGCCAGCCGTCAGTAAAAGATAAATATGGTTTCAATGCCACAACAGTATCCCCTATTATATCAAGTATCTTGTCAGTTATAAAAGGTATTATCGGATGCGCGAGTTTCATAGTACTTACTATAACACGCAAAGCCGTTTTAGCTTTGGTCTGGTTAAAAGAATTTTTTATTGTTTCAAGATACCAATCGCAAAAATCATGCCAGAAAAACTCATAAATTGTTTTCGCAGCGTCATTCATCCTATAGGCCTGCACAAATTTATCTACATCGTTTATTGCTGAATTAAGTTTCCCCAATATCCAGGCATCCGTACCATCATAAGCCGACGGTTCGATATCAGTCAACTCAACCGCGCTGTTTTCAATTTTAGATAACACAAACCGCACAGCATTCCAGATCTTATTGCAAAAATTACGGCCTACAAGAAATTTCTCGTCAGATAAAAATACATCCGAACCGCTTGCAGCAAGCAGCATAAGGGAAAAACGTAAAGCGTCGGCGCCGAACTTATCTATAACGTCAAGCGGGTCTATGGTATTCCCTAACGATTTAGACATTTTTATCCCTTTACTATCACGGACAGTGCCGTGTATAACAACGTCCTTAAACGGGATATCACCCATAAACTCATAGCCTGCCATTATCATACGTGCTACCCAAAAAAATAATATTTCAGAGGCCGTCGTAAGGGTATCCGTAGGATAGAAATATTTCAACTCACTTTCTGCCTGTTGGTAACCACTGCCAAGTCTCTCTTTGTTAAACGGCCATTTAAAGGTAGCAAACGGCCACAGCCATGATGAAAACCACGTATCAAGTACATCGGGATCCTGTACTATCTCTGTCGCGCCGCACGCGGCACACTTTTCAGGCCTGACTTTACTTACCATTATCCCGATTGAGCTTTGCGACATACTGTCATAACACTTAGAACAGTAATATACCGGTATCCTATGCCCCCACCATATCTGTCTGGAAATACACCAATCCTGGATGTTTTCCATCCAGTTAAGATAGACCTTCTTCCATCTATCCGGATAGAATTTTATCTTATCATCAACGACCGCTTGTATCGCCGGGCCCGCCAACGGCTTCATCTTGACAAACCACTGCAATGATAAACGCGGTTCTATTACAGTATCACATCTATAACACCGACCGGCACTTACTTCATACTTCTCTATCTTTTCAATCAGATCTTTTTCAGTTAAACATTTGACTATCGCGTCTCTGGCCTTAAATCTGTCCATACCCTTATATTCAGCCGCATTATCATTCATCGTGGCATCGTCGTTCATTATGTTTATGAACTCAAGATCGAATTTTTTGCCTATGCTAAAATCTACCGGGTCATGCGCCGGTGTAACTTTAACTAATCCTGTACCAAACGACGGGTCTATCTGGTCATCCTCAACAAGCCTTAACGTACGACCGATTATAGGCAAGGTTATCTTAGCACCTTTAAGCCATTTATATCTTTCATCATTAGGGTTAACCGCAATAGCTGTATCACCAAGCATAGTTTCAGGACGTGTCGTAGCTACAACGATATGTTTATTCTCACCTGACGCGGTCACAATAGGATATTTTATGTACCATAGATTGCCGTCAACCTGACGGTGCTGCGACTCTTCGTCACTTAAGGCTGTCTTACATCTGGGACACCAGTTAATTATGTAATTGCCGCGATAGATCAGCCCCTTGTTATACAATTTGACAAAAACGTCAAGCACAGCGTCACTGTAATCATCATCCATCGTAAAACGCGTACGTGACCAGTCACAGCTTGCCCCAAGTTTTTTTAGCTGATTAAGAATAGTCGAACCGTACTCTTTCTGCCAATCCCATAATTTTTCGACAAACTTGTCACGGCCGATATCCTCTTTTTTTAAGCCTTCTTTAGCCAACGCTTTTTCCACCACATTTTGCGTCGCGATACCGGCATGGTCAGTGCCGGGCATCCATAAGGTCTCACGGCCTTTAATACGGTTATACCGTATCAGAACGTCCTGCAGGGTATCATTTAACGCATGGCCCATATGCAAAACACCGGTAACGTTAGGCGGCGGTATAACAATAGTAAAAGGCTTTTTGCCTTTATTTACTTTAGCCGAAAACGTCCCTTCAGAAAGCCACTTATCGTAAGTACTTTGTTCTGTTTCTTTAGGATTGTATTGTGGACTCATTTCCATAAGTCATTAATTTACCGCCAGTTAAAGGTGCTGTCAAGTCTTGATATTGCTTTGTAATTACAATGTAGAAATGTTAACTTTTTATTTTCAAGCAATGCCCTATGATCTAATGTATTTTAACCCAACCACCTCCAAACCCGCATAAGAATAGTTTTACGCTATGTAGTGTAAATGATAGTGTCAGTGAAAGTTACACTATAAATACTAAATAGACTTAAATATTGACTAAATTATATATTTTGTTTATATTTGAAATCATGAATATCCATAAAGCAGCCATAAACGATCAGGAAAAAATTGCACAATGTCATAGAGCCTCTATTAAAATATTATGCCAAAACGACTATAATAAAAACGAAATCCAAAACTGGCTGGATGTTATTCAACCATATATCTATAAAAACGCTATAGAAAAAAAGCTATTACTTATAGCTGAAGAGAACGATGAGATATTGGGATTCGGGATACTTGATATAGCTAATCAAGAACTGAACGCGCTCTATATCCACCCTGAGCACACCAATAAAGGTATAGCAAAAAATATACTGGCAAAATTTGAAAGCATAATGTTAGAAAAAAACGCCGAGATATTAAAGCTCTGCTCTACTTTAACCGCGTTCGGATTTTACAAACATCATGGTTATATTGAAGCTGATAGGCCCTTCCATATTCTTTCTAACGGCACAAAACTTACATGCATAAAGATGTATAAGAAATTAAAAGATCGATAGATTAATATTCTTCGGCCTGTCACTATCACTTTCGCTGGTACTTTAAAACATTTTTATACTAAAAATTTGGTGTTATAATATTTGAAAAGGAGTTTTTATGAAAAAACAATTTGTTATTTTGCTCGTTTCATTATTATTGGCAATGCCTTCTTTTGCCGAGACACGCACTAAAATTACTGAAAAGAATATTAAAGATTTCATTGAGATGTTTCCGCAATACAACGCCAACAATGACGGTTCGTTAAATTTCGCGTTAACAGCCCAAGGAAAAAAAGAGTTACAGGATTTACTTAAAAAATACGGATTCACTGCAAACGATTATGCCGTACTACTCCAAAAAATATCACTCGCGCTCCCGACTATACAAATGCAAGACCAAGGATTATCGACTAATCTTTTCGGCTTAGCCGGCAAATCTTCTCTTTCTGAAAACGAGATGAAGATACTGCGTAAGTATAAAAACGAGCTTGAAGCCGTTCTTAATTATGTACCGCAATAAGCTAATAAGAAAATTACTGTTAATTGTATTGTTCTCAATAATTAACGGCCCGGCAAATACGCAAAGCAATGTTCCGGTGTATTCTTACACTATATTAAAAGAATATCCGCACAACAAAAATTCGTTCACGCAAGGGTTGTTCTATGAAAACGGGACAATATACGAAAGTACCGGACAAAAAGGTTACTCGCGCGTGTATAAATATGCGCTTAACGGGAAACGTACCCCTCAAATTCACAAGCTTGACTCAAAATACTTCGGCGAGGGTCTAACAGTTCTCGACGGAAAAATTTTTCAAATTACATGGTTAAGCTCGACCGGTTTTATTTATGATAAATACAGTCTGCGGCCTATAAAAACGTTTCATTACACAACCGAAGGCTGGGGACTGACACATAATTCAAAAGAACTAATAATGAGCGACGGGACTAGCACTCTATACTTTCTGGAGCCCGCTACATTAAGGGTTGTACATACGATCTCTGTTACTGCTGACAATATCCCGGTTAAAGATATAAATGAGCTGGAATATATTAACGGTATGATCTACGCCAATATTTGGAAAACACAAAAAATAGCAATAATAGACCCGCAAACCGGCAATATAATCCAATGGCTGGACTTAACCGGGCTGCTTGATTATACACCTCATAAAAAAACGCCGGGTGTTTTAAACGGGATAGCCTATAATCCTGAAAATGACAGTTTAATTGTTACCGGTAAATACTGGCCAAAAATGTTTGAGATAAAAATAGTTAAAGGACACTGAACGGTTTGTTCAGCACTAGATCGGACAATTTGTTAAACGCTTTACGCCAGATAAATACTGCCAGAACAGCCGCGATAATATTCGCAAAAAGTATCCCCCAAAAGACTCCATATACACCGTTTAAGATACTGCCGAAATAACATAACGGTACGGTAAGAATAAATGTACGGATAAAATATAAATACATCGACTTGCCCGGCAGATGTATCCCGTTTAAATGCTGTGATGATATTATACAAACACCTATCGCGCCGTAACCTATCGGGAGTATTTTAAGATAATGCTCCAGGTATAAGGCAACACTTGAATCGTTTGTGAAGATCTCCGCTATCGGATGCGCGAAAATATACATTATCAAAAAACATAAAATACCCCAGCCAACAGAAAAGATGTTACTTATAGTATACGATCTGTCGATACGGTTTAGTTTCAACGCGCCGTAATTCTGTCCGGCAAAAGGCAACACAGCCGATGCTAACGCAAAGACAGTTATTAACGCGAACATATCTATCTTCATACCCGCGCCGGCTGCCGCTATAGCATTATCACCGAACTCGGCTATTATGCGGGTCACTATTGCCGCTGATATAGGAATAAATATCTGTGTCAATGCTGACGGCAAACCTATATGCAATATTTTTTTCCATGACCTATAGAAACGTGAAATACCCAATCCTGACAAATCAATAAACTTAAGTTTTATATTAAGATAGTATAAAGTTATACACATAGCTATCGTTCTGGCCAATACAGTAGATATCGCCGCGCCGGATATCCCCATCGCGGGAAACCCAAACATCCCGAATATAAGTATCGGATCTACTATGAGATTTATTATAGCTGAAAACGACATTATCATCCCGGGGATTTTAGCATTTCCCGTTGCCCGTATTATGTTATTACCAACCATAGGTATGGCACTGAATGGGAAGACCGCAAACCATATTAACATATATTTTTTTACATACATAAGCGTCGCACCGCCGGCGCCTAATACTGAAAATATCTCATCCATAAAAACTATACCGAGCAATGAAAAAATAGAACACAAAAAGAAGGTCAAAAATAACGCATCGGTAGATAATATCTTAACCTGTTTATAACGGCCTTTGCCTATCGCATAGGAAATGACCGAAGATGCACCTATGCCTATACCGAAAACAACACCCAGCAGAATTGCTACTATCGGAAAGGTAAAACTCATCGCGGCTAAATTGGTTGTGCCGAGTTTTGCCACAAAATATGTATCTGTAAGATTAAAAACGGTCATTGCCAAATGCCCAAAGAACATTCCTATAGACATTCCCGCAAGTGTAAGAGATACACTGCCTGCCGTTAATTTGGCATTATTGTTCTTCATTCCCTTTACCTTTTTTTACTGATCTGAGGGTAAGTCTAAAAATATTACTTTTTGTTATTTAATATTTTCTTACAAACAGAATTTTTTGTTTTTAAGATCTTCGAACCGCGGGTGATCTTGCATAAACTTAAGTGAAACTTCTCAGCTATTTTACGCTGTGGTATATCCATACTTATTTCATTCAATATCAGCCATCTTAATGCCAGATTCTCAAGTTCTTTGTCGGTCAACAGTTCTTTCATCAATAATAATACTTCATCCTTATCTTTGAGTTTGGCAAGGATCTCGCTAATTTGTTTTAATGCTTTCAAATTTGGTTTATTCATTTATCTTCAACCTCTCAGTTCCTATATTTTAGCATAAAAAACCTAATGCTTATAGAGGTTTAATGTCAAAAAAAACTTACTAGATCACTCACGGCATGCACCCAAGAACAAACCTATTAATATCATCGTCATAAGGAGATTTGTCCCGCCATAACTTATAAAACTTAGCGGTATTCCGACAACCGGCAATATACCTAATGTCATGCCGATATTAACAAACACATGTATAAATATCATCGCCGCTATGCCCATCAAAAGATACCTGGCATAATTATCTTTAAGTTCCTTACTTTTATCCAATATCTTACTCAAGATTATCCAATATATGAACAACAAAAACAAGCTTCCCAAAAAGCCCCATTCTTCGGCTACAACGGTAAAAATAAAATCAGAATGCCGTTCCGGCAAAAAATTAAACTGATTCTGCGTGCCTGATAGAAAGCCTTTACCCGCAATGCCGCCCGACCCGATTGCCACTTTTGACTGTATTATAGTATAACCCGCGCCTAACGGATCGACATTAGGATTAACAAAAACTGTTAAACGGTCACGCTGATAGGGTTTTAAAAAATTCCAGGCAAACGGTATGGTCATACATACTAAAAGTGAAAGAATAATAAAGTAACGCTTCTTTATCATTGACGAAAAACCCATAAGCATAAAAAGTATAGGTAATGTAAGGCCTGTACCAAGGTCAGGCTGTTTAATTATCAAAAGCGCATTGAACATTATAAGACCAAGCGCAATAAAAAAATAGCGCCGCATATTTTCAGGTCGTACTGCGGCAAAACATCTTGCCAGGACCAGAATTGCCGTTATTTTTGAGAGTTCTGAAGGCTGAAATGTAAAACCGGCAAGCGACAGCCAGCGCTGAGCGCCCATACTCTCATGGCCGATAAACAAAACCGCAAAAAGTAATAGAATATTCAAGCCATAAAATAGATATGATCTGTCATGGAACGTGCGGTAATTAATAGAAGAAACAATTATTAACGCTACCCACGACATAGCCATCCACATAAGCTGACGGTAAAAAATATCACGCCCGGAAAACATACCGGCATGATGCAGACTGCTGTAAAGCGACATCAAGCCTATACAATTAAGTACCAAGACACATATCACGACTATATATTCGGTCCGCAATCTTATTTTCATAACAACTCTTTTCTTTTAAGCTCATCTAAAAATTCATAACATACTTTCACCGCTTCAGAACTGGACCCGGCATTCTCAAGAAAAACACATATAGAATAACTTAGGCCGTTGTTTTTTATATTACCCACAAACCATCCGTGCGCTTTACCTCTTGTCTGGGCAGTTCCTGTCTTACCGGCAATCGAAAATCCGAGTTTTTTAAGTAATCTAGCCGTACCGGTATCAGTATTTACCGCGTCCCACATACCATTTTTGACTATATCTAAAAAACGGCTATCGGTACCGATATATTTACGAGCTGTTATCTCGGCATTTTCACCCCCTATCTCACTTATAAAATACGGTCTGACAAGATACCCGCCGTTGAATATCGCATTAACCGCAATAAGTGCCTGTATAGGCGTTACGGTAAAATAGCCCTGGCCGATTGAAAAATTTACCGTGTCACCGCCGTACCATGCCGCTTTAATATTTTTACGCTTCCATTCTTTTGAAGGAACAACACCTTTTGACTCGTTCGGATAATCTATACCCGTCAAAT
>JAQVMQ010000078.1 GCA_028703535.1 Candidatus Omnitrophota bacterium
GAAAGCTCTGGCATCGAGGTTATCAGTGCGGTTACAAGCTGCAGTGGGGTCTGGTTTAATAGGATTACCGGAATCTGCGGAACCATTTATAGTAAGGAAAAAAATATTTTCAGGTAAAGCATTTACCTCTCTTGAGTTAAAAAGTGAGGTTAAAATTTTAACCCTGATGCAGAACTCATTTGAATTATGTGATGTTGGAGTTACACCAACCATACAATCTTTTAACATACAGGCAGGCGATCCTAAGGTGATAGTTAAAGATGAGGGCCTGAAACATTATTCGTATGGTTAGTTTTACAAGTTCTTTCTTGGTGTTTGGTCTTACAAACAAGAAGAACGGACGAATATCGTCTCTTGACGCAAGAAGTAAAAGCAAATCGAATGCTGCTTTGAAAAAGGCATCTTCATCCTGATAGCCTGATAGATTTAGCATAAGATTAAAAATGATTTTATGTATATTTTTGCCGGAAAGTAACGAACTATTTTCTTGGATTAATATCGTTATGTAATTAATAGCACGGATTTTATAAACTGATATATAGGGTAAACGCTGAAATTGTTTAACCGCCGAGAGGGCTACGAGAAAGTCTATCATCCACTCTTTTCCAGACGAAGGCCCAGCACGGATTTGGTACCAAAGTATATCGGTAATTGAAGATAGTATCCTGTTGTCTTTGATAAAACACCGGTACATATCTCTCAAGAATCTCTCGTCACTAAGCATAGCGCAGTCACTTAGACTCTGCTTTATCTTACGGGATACACCGCCCTGTTCATCGCCATTATCATGTACAGCGGCCAATCCGATAAAATCATAAAAGAACATGCCGTAACGCTTTGAAAAAACAAGCCATGACTTAAGAAACCCTATAGCATTATTTACAGTAGCATCTCCCACTTTGCGAATAGACAACAGTGCATCAATGCTTACCACTTTTTGTCCAAACATATTGGCAGGTCTGGCGTTTATATTGACAAGCTGCGGACCGTTAAACCCTAACAAGCGCAGCAACCTTTCGTGGTCCGGGCCTTCGGAATTGATAACATCCAATAACACATTTTCCAAACTGTCATACCGCGCGGATAAAATAACGTTTTTCACACGTTCTGCCAAAGAACTATCCGCGGGAGATGATGACACGATGCTGTCACCCGTAACTATCCGGGCATATACGTACAGTTCATCAAACGCTATCGGCAAATCCTGAAAGGGCGAAAGCAAAAGTCTCGCCGGATCAACCGCTGAAGAATATTTTTCTTTACCTCGTTTGACCTCAAGATTCAAAAAGTTATTGTTATCATCTAGTAATATAGAAACAGCTATTATTTCTTTTCTCTCATTTATTTTTAAAAATACGGGTATATCAGTTTCATAAGCCGCAAAGCCGTTTACATCACGGCTAAACACAAGTCTCTCTGCACCATTGACCGTAATATAAAAATTATTATCACTTTCGTCCTCAGGTATAGATAAACCTATCGGTGCATCGCCTGTCATATCTATATAATGGTCACTATTGCCGCGACGCCAATGTTCTTTTAAAATATCAATGTATCTGCTTAAATACCGCATCGTTTTATCGACAAAATGCATATTTTCCGCCAAACTAATAAAATAGACCCCTGTTCTTTCTATAGAAGAACTGGCACCTCTCCTCTTAGCGGTATAACTCTCTATAGCATTAACTGCATATACTACACGCTCTCGACTTTGCGCCAGAAACCTTAAAGCTTGATTAAGCGCAACTGCTTTGTCAGGCGTAACATCAGACATGCGAAGAATTAGATCGTCTATCAACTTATCGTATTCATTTAGTACTTTACTTAAAAAAGAAACGGACTGCTTAAGCACAGGCGGATCATTCTTTATAAATCCTCTCGCTATACCCATCATGGCAGGGATAGTCATGGATATATTAAGCCCAGGTTCAAAAGGAAGCCAAATCATCTTAGCATCTTCGCGCATTTTGCTGGCAACACTTAAGGCTTTTAATACCTCTTCTCTGACTTCATAAACATATAAAGGCTGTAATAAACCTAATATATCTTTCGCAGTAGTAATCGCCAGAATAATCTCGTCTGTAAAATTTTTATTATCATCCGCTATTTTTTTTAATTCGTCTTCGAAAAGAAAAGGTAAATAGCTCATAACAATCATTCTTGTTTTTTCAAGTCCTTCGATTAATAAAGCTATATTTTTACCGAAAGAAAATATTTGAAAATCAGATAAATTTTGTTTATCAATAACTTTTACTAAATGTGCTCGTGCTTTAAGCGCTAAGCAATAATTCTTTATATAATCATTATAATCAAGAAAGAACGCGTATAATCTTCCAAATTCGCCGTTAGCAAACCCTAATACAGAAGCTATTTGCACATTCTTGTCTAAAACACGGCTAATTAAATATAATGAAGAAACAGATTTATCCAACGAGCCGGATAAAGCCTCTAATCTACGGATAAACTCAATGAAGACGATGCCTGATGACGCCTTAGCGCTCTGTGTATCGTCATATAATAAATTAACGGCAGGAACCAAGCCCCATCCAGCCACGGAAGAGGTAGCTTGCGAATCCTGCCGTTCATTTAACGCTAATTGTATAATTAAAACTCTTGAAAATGCTTTATACTTATATGTTACTATAGCAATACTATAAAGTCTATTGTTAATAGATGAAGATGATGAATTTTCGTCACTTTTCTCTAAAGATTCTCCCTTAAAATGTAAAATAGCATAACCTTTTGACGGAACACTTACAAATATTTTACCGTCAGAAGTCTTAACTTTAACACCTTCTGACACAATAAAATTCTCCCATAGATTATTTGATATAATCGGCTTCACTTTGCTATTTAAATACATCCCTATAGTATTAGGGTCTATCACTACATCTTCCGTTTCCGGACCTCTATGGTTAACTATAACAACGCCAAGTTCACCTTCAAAATAACGTACGATAGGTACTATCGAAGATCCGTTAATAACAGGAGCTTCTATGTTCGCATAAGCAAAATCCCCCTGCCTGTATAACGGCAGAGAGATCTCCCGTATTATTGTTTCAAATTGTTTATCTATTAAAGTGCCATTTTCTAAAATATCAGGATACGAAAACTCGTATATTCCCGCGTCAGGAGACTTCATGCCTATTCTGCAAGGGCCGTCAAACATGGGATAACCCATAAAATGTCTATCGTCATAAATCGCACCTATGAGTTGTCTTAATGTTACAAGAACATAGCCCGGGACTGAATACATAAGGGCCGAAGCGCCTAACGCGTAATCACCAAAACCGTTTATATCCCTGAACGGCTCTTCATCATGATTTTCGCTGAAATGTATCGACATATCATGAAAGGTTTTCGGAGCAGAATCAAAAATATAATTTCTTACACTATCAGCACTTTGACGCTTAACACGGTCATAAAGTCCTTTTTCATATACTACTATCCCTGAATCTTGTAAACAACCCGCACGACCTAACCATGGGCTATTTTCTTTGTCGCCCACATCGTAACTTTCCGCGACAGCAATCATGCCATTAGCCGATGCTTTGTCCATCGCTTCACGCCAAAATTCTTTCGGCCATAACCGGTCAAAGTCCTCCCAGCTTAACCCTAAAGGATAGCCCCATGTGTTCCAAAACTGTGCGCGTAACGCGTAAAACGCTAAATCCGCACGAAACCCGCCAGATCGGAAGAGCACAC
>JAQVMQ010000032.1 GCA_028703535.1 Candidatus Omnitrophota bacterium
GAAGGCTTAGTTCTTTGGCCAATGCCAATCCCGCAACACCAGCACCAACAATAATATAGTCATACGTTTTTATCATAAGCTTTATTTTTTCATAAATCCCCGCTCAACACAATATTTAAAAATACTCGAAAAATATTCTTTACTCATTTCAGGATAATTGAAATCATTTTTTTTCAAAAATGAATTTGTCCTTTTTGAATCAAGTTTAACTTTCGTATTTAATATCTTGGCTGTTTTTTGAAAAAGCATTTTCTGCACAGGTGTTGTTTGTGTTTTAAGAAATTCTTCGACAGATATTAGGCCCGGCATTTTAAACCTAAAATATTTACTTCCCCATTTTATAATATCACCCATTTTAACGGATTTATTTGGGAAAATATTATATGTCATATTATCCAACTTATCCGCTATCAGTATTTTATATATCGCAAAAACAGCACAATCAACAGGCACAATACTAACAAATGCATCCTTAAGAGGCCATAGCCCAAATACCTCATTTTTACATATATGAAGTAAATGATATATATTAAGAAATCTATTTATTTTTCCAGTGATTGTCTCACCCATAACAAGCCCCGGCCTCAATATATCAACCGCCAACCCTTTTTCTCGGTACTCCCTAACAAGTTTTTCCCCTTCAAATTTAGTTTGTTCGTATGTTGTATTAAATTTTTGTTCAACATCAAAGCTATCTTCCGAAAAAACTCCGCCATAATCACCACAAATATAAGCAGTACTGATATGATATACTTTTTCCAGCTTTCCAGCTATTAATAGCTGGAGACTTAATTCTAATATATTTCTTGTGCCATATAAATTTATTTTTCTTGCAGCTTCTAAATCCTGCATTGGATCAATGTTAGCTGCTGCATGTATAATACAGTCGACTTCTTTTTTAATTACATCTATCTCGTGTTTTTTTAATTTAAGATTTTTCTTGGTTACATCGCCATCGAAAACAAAGAAATTGTTCTTATTTTTTTTTAGGACTTTATCGTCCCAAAAAGATACGGCTTTTACAAACCGTTCGCGGGCAGACCCATCAGATGATGTTCTGGCTAAAGCAAAAACTTTATGCCCGTTATCAAGCAGAACTTTAACAAGATACGATCCAATTTGGCCTGTTGAGCCTGTTAAAAATATTGTCATGTACTCGTTTTGTTTAGAATAATTAAAAATTATAAAAAAACGTTAGACCGGAGAAGTAAAAATAAAAAGTAAAATAAAGTTTACGGTCTAAAATACAGCTAAGCTTATAAAGTAAATTTACCAAGCTACATGATAATTTAATTCTATTTAGAACAACTCAACAGCGACATAATAAACTATTATACCGCACCAAACACTACACAACAATTATTTCCTCCAAACGCGAACCCGTTATTGACCACGACTTTTATGTCTGCCCCGATTGCTTCGTTGGGGACATAATTTAAATCACATTCCGGATCGGGCGTCTGATAATTTATTGTCGGCGGAATTATCTTTTCTGTTAACGCGAGTGAACACATCCCAGCAGCTATAGCGCACGACGCGCCCATAGTATGCGCTATCATAGATTTCAGTGAACTGACATATAACGAGTCTGCATGCTTTCCAAAAACCGCGCGGATCGCCTGAGATTCTATTTTATCGTTGGCAGGTGTGCCTGTGCCATGCGCGCTTATATAATCCACATCTTCGGGCTTTAGTCCGGCGTCTTTTAGAGCTTTAGATAAAGCCAAAGACACACCATCTACGTTAGGCGCGGTTATATGATGCGCGTCACACGATAAGCCGTACCCTAAAACTTCCGCGTAAATGTTCGCGCCGCGGTTAATCGCCGAATCTATATCTTCCAATAATAACATCCCGGCCCCTTCTCCGAGCATCATACCTTTACGGTTAAGATCAAACGGTCGACAGACATCATCGCTCATAGCGTATAACCGCTGAAAGCCCGCAAATGCTATTTTAGAAAATGATTCTGCGCCGCCGGCCAGGGCAAACCTTAAAGAACCTGATCTTATGCAATCATAGGCATAACCTATAGCATAATTACCGGCCGAACATGCAGTAGGTATAAGGGCACTCGTGCCTTTTACACCCAACTCAATAGCCACGTTATCCGATATGTTATATGCCGCAGCCTGCAGTACTTTTTGTTTAGTAACTTTTTCTTTATTGCCTCTGGCCCAGTTCTCTACTATTTCCTCCATAGGCCGCTCACCTACAGTCGTACCGGCCATGACACCTACTTTATCTTCGAACGGACTAAAAGTTTTTATATTAGCATCCTTAACGGCAAGTTTTGCCGCCGCGATAGCAAACTGAGAAGTTCGGCCCAAAAATTTTAATTTCTTAGGGTTGATATACTCTTGCGGCTTGAAATTTTTAACTTCAGCGGCACGCCTGCATTTAAACGGTTCAACATCTATTGATGTTATATTCCGTACACCCGACCGGCCGTTTATAATACCTTTCCAAAAAGCATCTTTCCCGACGCCTATTGAAGAAACTATTCCTATACCGGTAACAACAACACGTTTTTTATTTCTCATATTTATTTAAAAATACAGCAGCGCTATGGCCGCCCGGGCCATAACCCGTTATCAATATTCTGTCCTGTTTTTTATCACGGCTCTTTTTAGAAACATTAATATCGCACGAAGGATCTTTTTTCTTTAAATTTATTGTCGGATAAATCTTATTATTTTTCATCGCGCCCAATGCCGCGGCAATTTGGAAACACCCATCAGCACTTATTGTCTCACCTATCATAGATTTGATAGCACAGGCAGGTACATCAATATCTCTGAATATTTCTTTAACAACTTGTGCTTCATGATAATCCTGAATAGTCGCGGAGTTCGCCGATAAAAAAATGCTGTCTATCTCCTGTGATAATATGTTCTTACTATGCAAAAGATTTTTAATCGCGGTTATTAGACCTGCCGGGTTACGAGAGTACTTCATTGTCCGGTAAGAATCGAAAGAAAATGATAAGTCTGAAACTTCGGCATAAATATGCGCACCCCGGGATAACGCCGACCGCTCGGACTCAACTAATAATACAGCCGACCCTTCACCAAGAATTATGCCGTTATGACGCTGATCAAACGGGCACGAAAGTTCCGGGCCATTTATTCCCGCCAAAAAACCTATCCTGTCAAAACCGATAAAGTTCGAGATAGAAAGACTTTCAACCCCGCAAACAAGCGACGCGCTTACACGCTTATCTCTTATCTGTGTTATGGCATATGCCAAGGCATCTAGGCTTGCCGTATAACCGGTTGAGATAGTAGTGTTAAATCCGCGCATACCGAATTTTATGGACATCTGGCTTGACGGAAAATTCATTGTCGTAGGAGGAAAAAGCGCGGGGTTGACCATATTCGGACCTTCGTCGACCATTTCCTGAGTAAACTTAAGCATATCCCATGCCACAGATAATGTTGTGCCTGTCGATGCGCCGATATCCGCGTTATTTTCTTCCGTTATGCTGTAACCGGCATCATCTAACGCCATCTTCGCGGCACAACAGAGCAATAAAGTCTTACGGTCAATATTACGCAGTCCCTTTTTACCAAGAATTTCTTTAGCATCGAATGAGCTGCATTCAGCAGCATGTTTGACTTTAAAATCGGAAGTATCAAATTGTGTTATTTTCTTAACACCGTCAAGCCCATCGTTAAGCGCCTGCCAATAATCCTCTTTCCCAATAGCATTCGGCGCTATAACGCCTAAACCTGTTATGACAATCTTTTCTTCAGAATCGCGCATCTTTTTAATTTTTTATTCCAAAATATATCTTACCATGCGCGGCTGTTTTATTATCGACTAAAGCTTTAACACTAACTATCCCAGCAGAAGGCATAAGTTTTTCTGCCGTTACATCAAGCATGAGTTTATCGCCTACCAAAACAGGATTAGTAAAACGTATTTCTGATTTCCCTAAATAATATATAGGTTTTTTGGCCGCCACTTCCGGTTTCAATACCGCATATAATATTATGCCGGCCTGAGCTAAAGCTTCTGTTATCAAAACACCCGGCATTACAGGATTATTCGGAAAATGGCCCTGTAAAAAATTTTCATTCATCGTCACATTCTTATAACAAACTACACGCGCGTTTTCGATGTCTATAGCATCAACTCCATCGATAAATATAAACGGACGGCGCTGAGGCAAAGCGTTTTCGATTTGTTCTATAGTCCATATACTTGCCATAATAATTATCCTAAAATTTTTAATACTATATCGTAAACATTCTGTAAAGACCTTATGGTCGGAATCTCTTCTTCCGGAACAGATATTTTATATTTTTTTTCTATCGAAGCGACTATCTCAAGAGCCATCATACTGTCAACACCCAAATCTTCGGTGAATGTCGCCTCAGGTGTTAGTTCGTCCAATTCCACTTCGGCAATCTCGGCAACAATTTGTTTTATTTCCGCTTTGATCTTTTCTGTATCAATATTTTTGCTCATCGTGCTGCTCCTTATTTTTTTATGCGGTTAAGCCGCCATCTATCTTTATTGTCTCGCCTATTATATATTTCGCTTTATCACTCGCAAGAAACAGACATAGCTCGGCAATATCCTGAGGTAAGCCCATCCGTTTAGCCGGTATTTCAGCAACAATTTTTTCTTTTATATCATCTTTGAGATCATTCAGCATGTCTGTTTCAACATAACCCGGACAAATAGTATTAACACGCACATTATACGGCGCTACCTCTTTCGCGAGAGATTTTGAAAAGCCTATAATCCCCGCCTTGGCAGCGCTATAATTAGTCTGCCGCGGCATACCTATCATTCCGCCGACTGAACTCATATTTATTATACACCCTGTTTTTTGCTTAAGCATCGTCGTTATACAAACACGCGACATATTAAATACGCCGTTAAGATTAACATTAATAACATCTTGCCAATCCTCAAGCTTCATCATCATTAACGCTCTATCCCGTACTATACCGGCATTATTGACCAAGATATCTATTCTTTCGTATTTACTTATCACTGAATCTGCTAATTGGCGGCACGCGGAATAATCAGAAACGTCAGCACAAACAGCCAAACATCCGCCAGACATAGAATTGAGTTCATTTTCAAGAGATAAAGCAGCAGCTTTATTAGTATTGTACGTAAAGATAACTTTCGCGCCGGCCTCAGCAAAAGATAAGGCGCATGCTTTGCCTATACCGCGTGAACCGCCGGTGATTATGACTATTTTTTCTTTAAAACACATAAATTTTAAATATTCTCATAATTTTATATAAAATTATACTACACCGAAAGCTTTATAGTGTCAAGCAGGGCTAAACATGTTAAGCAGAACCTAACTGTTTGATACATAACGAGTTATTGTATTTTTCCTACAAGGTCATAGCCTAAACTGTCAATTATTTCAACGTCATAAATCTTGCCTATAGTGAGATTTTCTTCTTTTATAAACACTTCACCATCAACCTGATAAGCGTCATATTGACTGCGTCCGACATAAAAATCAGACTCAGTACCTTCAATTAAGACTTTACGGCTCAAACCAAGCATAGTGTTATTCTTCTCATTTACTATCCCCTGCTGTAAAGCCATAAGCTTATTATAACGGCTTTGCTTAGTTTTATAATGTACCTGCGGTTTCAACGAACCGGCTTTAGTGCCGTCTTCGTTCGAATATATAAAAACACCCAGCCTGTCAAACCGTGTTTTTTCAACGAAAGCCATAAGCTCATCAAATTCTTCTCTCGTTTCTGTTGGGAACCCTGCAATTAATGAAGTGCGGATAACGCAGCCGGGAAGTTTCTTCCTAATAAGCGCTATTAATTTTATTATATCTTCTTTCTTTCTCCTGCGGTTCATCAGTTTTAATATTCTGTTATTAATATGCTGTATCGGCAAATCGATATATTTACAAACACGTTTATCTGAGGCTATAACATCAAGTAATTTTTCCGTCAGATGATCCGGATGCAGATATAATAACCGCACCCATTCTATTTTTTTTATAACCTTAAGAATGTCCTCTAAAAGTTCTGCTATAGTATCTTTTGTGTTAAGGTCCCTGCCCCATGAGGTTATGTCTTGGCCTATAATATTAAGTTCTTTTACACCGGCATTGTCTATTCTTTTTATTTCTTTTAAAATATTTTCTTTTGATTTACTTACAAGCTTACCTTTGATCAAAGGTATCGCGCAATAGGTGCAATTGTTAATACAGCCTTCTGAAATTTTAATGAAGTCTATGTGTTCAGGGAAAATCTTAGCCCGCGGTAAAACACTATCAGCAAACGGCTCTATCCCATGCCAAGCGTCAATTTCGGGAAATTCATTTTTGAGCTCTTGTTCATAACGTTTTACTAGACAGCCAAAAACTATAACAGTTGCTGCCGTCCCTTTATTCTTTAAATAGACCGCCTGACTTATAACCTCCAGTGCCTCACGTTTAGCATCGGCTATAAAACCACATGTATTGATCAGCAAAACATCACATTTACAGCCCAATTCTACCTGAATATACCCGTCGGAAAGTAAACGATTAGCCGCGATCTCCGTATCATATGTGTTACGGAAACAACCTAACGATATAAGTGAAAAAGTTTTTTTCCTTTGTTTCTTCATTTTACTTTATAACCATAAAAATTTCATCCTAAAACGATAAAATCATAATCTTTAAGCTTTAAGTCACTTCACGCAAAAATTTTCATTTATCAACAAAAATACCGGTAGGAGTTATTACAAGATTTTTTATCGCTTTTTTCATAGTAGTTAACGCCGGAAGATTTTTACCGTTAACCTCCAGGTATAAAGATGAGCCGTCGCTTATTGACATCTCTATCTTTTTCTCAGCCTCCCATGTCTCTATAAATCCTTTCTTCAAAATACCTTGATAAACGACGCTCCCATCTATCTTAACCTTGATGAAGCATTTTCTTTTAGCCGTAACAGATAGTGTAATCGGCGCGGAATTTTCTTTTTGTAAAACCTTTTTTTCTATCTTTTCGGCTCTAACCTCAATATTTTCCGGCTCAGAAACAACTTCTTGCTCCTGAACAGAGACAGGTTCTGGTTTTTTATGCGTGAAGAGTTTTCCGATAAACCCAAAAAAACCGAATATAAGTATCCATATTAGCCAGGCCGCGAATATAATCAAAATTATGGCAGCTAGAGGCTTAACTATATTAATATTAATCGAAGGCCGTTTACGCGCGGCTTCCCGCTCTTTTTTTTCTTTTTCTTTTTTCTCGCGCGCTTTATTAACAATCAACTTATTTTTTTGAGGCTTAGGCGGTTCAAGATTCTTAAGTTCATCCAATAATATATTAGGATCTATTTTCAAAAATTGCGCGTATATACGTATAAAACCTTTCAAATATGCCGAGCTGATATTAGTTAAACGACCGTCTTCAATATCACGTATAACCATAGGATGAAGTTTGGTTTTCTCTACAGTTTCTTCGATCCCATAGCCCAAATCTATTCTTTTCTGTTTAAATTTAGCGCAAATATCTTCAATCATATAAATTGTACTTATTTTTACAAACCTATATCAGGTTATTCCTCATTCTCGCTTAAATATTCCAGAGGGTCAACCAAAATCTCACGCGCTTTACTTCCGCAAAACGGGCCAACAAGCCCGGCTTGCTCCATAAGATCAAGTAACCGTGCGGCACGCGAATACCCGACACGCAGCCTTCTTTGTATTAATGACGCTGACGCCTGCTGTGCTGTTAACACAACTTTTACGGCTTCATCGTAAAGCTCGTCACCTTCAACGTTCATCTTTTGTTTTTGCGCGGATTTAACAATCCCTTCTTCGTATATAGGGCCGCCCTGCTCTCTTAACATTGCTGTCAGCGTCTCTATATCTTCATCTTCTATAAACGCGCCCTGCGCCCTTATAAGTTTCATCGCGCCGGGCTTTAAAAATAAAAGGTCCCCTTTGCCTAAAAGTTTTTCCGCGCCCATAGAATCTAAAACCGTGCGTGAATCTATTTTTGAAGAAACTTTAAAAGATATACGTGCGGGGAAATTCGCTTTTATTACACCTGTTATGACATCTACCGACGGCCGCTGTGTAGCAAGTATCAGATGTATACCTACTGCTCTTGAAAGCTGGGCTAAACGCTGCAGCATAACTTCAATATTATCACGCGCGACGATCATAAGATCCGCGAGCTCATCTATAACAATAATGACATACGGCATACCGCCTATTTTAGCGTTATAACCATCTATATTACGCGTACCCGCATTAGCTAAAGTCCTATACCGGCGTTCCATTTCTTCTACTGCCCAATTAAGAGACGCTACAGCTTTTTTAGCTTCACATATTATCGGATGCAAAAGATGCGGTATACCCGCATAAGGTGTAAGTTCAACCATCTTAGGGTCTATCAGAATAAATTTAACTTCGTCAGGTTTAGCATTAAATAATATCGAAGAAATTAAAGAGTTTACACATACCGTTTTGCCCGCGCCGGTCGCACC
Organism: Candidatus Omnitrophota bacterium; assembly: GCA_028703535.1. Lineage (GTDB taxonomy): Bacteria > Omnitrophota > Gorgyraeia > Duberdicusellales > 4484-171 > JAQVMQ01. Next base: position 8,479 of record JAQVMQ010000032.1, read on the forward strand.
GGCAATAAGCAAATGCGGCATCTCTTTTAAATCCGCGACAACGGGCGTACCTGAAACGTCTTTACCTATTGCCATTGATAATTTGGATTTCGCGTTTACAAAAATGTCATCTTCCACTACCTCGCGTAAAAAAACCATCATCTTTTTTTCGTTAGGTATTTCTATCCCTACCGTGCCTCTGCCCGGCAAAGGCGCAACAACGCGCACACCAACTGATTTCATTGCTAACGCGACATCATCAGACAAAGCAGAAATCTTTGTTATCTTCACTCCGGCCGCGGGCTGAAGTTCGTACATAGTTACAACAGGCCCTTTTTGAACACTTAATACTTTTGCTATAACACCAAAATCTGCTAGCGTATCTTCAAGATTACGTATATTAGCTTTGATATCTTCTTCTAGATTTTCCGACTCCACATAGGGCTGTACTCTCAATATAGACGGGTCGGGTATCTCATAAGTCTTGGGGTCATAAGGCTCAACTTGAGACTCCGTTTCTTCTGTTTCATCGTCAGCTTCTTTTTTAATTTTAGCACGCGATTTGCGCTGTGGACGTTCTTCGGAAAGATCGGCTTGAGGCTTAGGTTTATAAAATTTTATTTCGGGCTCAACTTCTTCCATATCTTCAAATTCAGCTTCGTCATTTTCTTCATATCCTTCCTCTTGCTCATCTTCCTCATCAACACCGCGTTGCGGCTTAGTCTGTCTGACACGCCGTTTAGCTGTCTTAGGTTTAGGGTTACCTATCTGTTCTTTTATTAAAATAGCAAATTCGATAAGCGCGCCCAAAAAACGGCGCAAGTAAACCGCCAGATCATTAAAGACATATCCAAATAATAATATGGCGCTAACGATAAGAAAAAGCAGTAATGTAACAAACGCGCCTTTTGCGCCCAGATAACGGACAAAAAAAGACGAGACAAAATATCCGGATAAACCACCGGAATTCTCAAAAACTTTTGGAGAAAAAGATAAATATAAGCCGAGGAAACTCGACAAAAATATCATAAAAAAAATAAACGACAAAGCTGTTATAGCTTTGCTTCTTCCAAGTCCCGAAAATCTTATTATTTCAAGATCGTTGAGTGCTCTACCCAGAAAAAATACCGGCAGAAAATAAGAACCGTATCCAAACAAAAAAAACATTGCAAAGCCCAAATAAGCCCCGGCTATACCTATAAAATTATGTATTTTCCCGGACGAAGTCGAAAGAAGATTTATATCATGGACAGAAAAAGAAATCAGGCTTAAAAATAATATCAACGCGATGAATAAAAAAATTATGCTCTTTAACCAGGAAGAAAGCTTTTCCATACGCAATATTTTTGTTTATAAAATAAATACCGATCTCAAATAACTATTATACCAAAGCTACAGGGATTATTCTATTCTTCTTCGCTATCAGGTTTAGGTTGGGCTTTCTTTATGCTCAGATTAACACGCCCTTGAGAATCTATTTCAAAGACTTTCACTTTTACTATATCGCCGATATTAATAACATCGCTTATATCCTTAACAAACCCTTCTGCTACTTCAGAAATATGGACTAACCCTTTTTTGCCGGGCAAAAACTCAACAAACGCGCCGAATTTCTCTATTCTGACAACAGGTCCCTCATACACCTTGCCAACCTCTGCTTCGCTGGTTAACCCGATAATATAATTAACGGCATTATTTAAATCTTCATCGGTTTGTGCCATAACAGAAACCGTAGAATCAGCATCATTTATATCAACGTCCACATTAAACGTACTGCTTATATGTCTTATCATCTTACCGCCGGGGCCGATAACCGTGCCTATGGCTTCAGAATCAATAGGAAAAACTTTTATTTTAGGCGCAAATTCAGATAACATATTACGCGGCTTATCAATCTCGCTAAGCATAATATCCAAAATAGCATTACGCGCGATGTTCGCATCTTTAAGCGTAGTCTTTATCATATCATAAGTAAGACCTTCTATTTTTGTATCAAGCTGTATTGCCGTAATGCCGTCACGAGTACCGGCAACTTTAAAATCCATATCACCATGATGATCTTCAGCCCCGGCAATATCAGTTAAAACCTTAAATTTATCATCAAGTGTTACAAGTCCCATAGCAATACCCGCAACAGGTTTTTTGATCGGCACGCCTGCATCCATCAAAGATAAAGTAGTAGCGCAAACCGTAGCCATACTTGAAGAACCGTTAGACTCCAATATTTCAGAAACAACTTTTTTAGTATAAGGAAATTCTTTCTTACCAGGCACAACCGCAGAAAGAGCTTTTTCAGCAAGCATGCCATGACCTATATCACGACGCGAAGGCCCTCTCATAAATTTAACTTCTCCGACACTAAACGGCGGAAAATTATAATGCAACATGAAATGCTTAGAATCTTCACCCTGCAGAGTCTCAATTGACTGCTCATCCGACCCGGACCCCAGCGTAGTTATGGCTAAAGCCTGTGTCTGCCCGCGTGTAAAAAGCGCGGACCCGTGAGTACGCGGCAATAATCCGGCTTTACATTCAATTTTCCGAACCTCGTTTATCTTACGCCCGTCAGGACGCAATTCATTATTTATAACATTATTGCGTAAACATTCAGATTCAGCTTCATGTAAATGAAAAGCTATATCAGCTTCTGTAATTTTAGAATCTTCTGTTATAAGGTCCGCAACCAATTCGGCCTGTGATTCTTTTATAACAGCGTTTAACGCTTCTTTATCAAAAGTCCCATAAGCTTTTTCTATTTTGCTATATGCCTTTTCTTTAACCATAGCCAAAAGATCCGGATCAACCAGCGCTAACGGAACATCTTTTTTAGGTTTCCCTGCTTTGGCTTTAAGCTCGTTTTGCCCTTCAATTATCTTACGTATATAAGAATGCGCGAATTCTATAGTTTCAAATGCTTCAGTCTCAGTTATCTCTTTAAAATCGCCTTCAAGCATAACTATACGTTCCTGCGTTCCGACAATAACAAAATTCATAACTGATTTTTCACGTTCATCAAAAGACGGATTAACAATAAACTTACCGTCTATTTTAGCAACTCGTACAGCCCCAATAGGATTATCAAAAGGTATATCAGAAACCATCAACGCGGCACTGGCAGCATTTATAGCCAAAACATCAGAATCATATTGAGCATCTGACGACAATGTCATCGCGATTATCTGAACTTCGTTTGAAAGTCCTTTAGGGAATAACGGTCTTAACGGTCTATCAATCAAACGAGCAGTAAGTATTTCTTTTTCTTTCGGACGGCCTTCACGTTTAAGATAACCGCCAGGAAACTTACCCGCAGAATGCGCACGTTCCTGATAATCCACCATTAACGGGAAAAAGCCCTGAGAAGATGTAGGTTCTTTAGACATACATACATTGCCTAAAACAACTGTATCACCATAAGCCACAAGGACGCTACCATTGGCCTGCTTTGCCAATAACCCGGTCGAAAAGGACAAACCTTTAGAACCGATATCGTTTATTTCTATTTTTTGTTCCATAAATTATTTCTTGATTTTCAACGCTTTTATGACTTTACTATATCCGTCAGGATCGTTATCCTTGATATAGTTAAGAAGTCTGCGACGCTTTCCGACCAATAACAGAAGTCCACGCCGTGAATGGAAATCTTTCTTATGAGTCTTTAAATGATCTGTGAGTTCTTTTATGCGCTCGCTGATTATAGCGATTTGCACAGAACTTGACCCTGTGTCAGTAGGGTGCGTTTTGAACTTTTCAATTATATTTTTTTTCTTCGGCTTTTCCATCATACTATATTTTCTCCTCTCTAAAATTTTGACTATTTGGTAGTGTAGCACAAATCGAAGAAAAAAGCAACCCCTTAAAAGAGTTCCCGCAGAAAATCTCTTTCACCTGCTGTTTAACAATATTTTAACAGATTCTAATGAAAAAACCAGTATTTTTAAAAAATCTTAGATAAATCCACCTCCCAGACTATACTAATCTAGACCATATTCTATTTGGCTTTCTCAAAAGCATCAACTATTTTTTTAACTTCGACTTCAGATTTTTCAAGCTTGCTACGGCATACTTCAATGAGTGTAACTGCCCGCTTGATCTTTTCAGAAATATCATCCACCTCAAGCTCTTCTGCCTCAAGTGTTTGTAAAATATCCTCTACTTCCTTTAGCGCTTCTGAATATTTCATTTCTTTTTTGCCCATTATATACCCCCATTATTTTCCTTCTGCTTTCGATATTATCTCACCATCAAAAAAACAGGTACGAAGCTCATCCCCCGGCTTAATGCCTGACATGCGCTTGGCTATCTTATTATTCACCCTTGTGATAGTATAGCCTCTTTTTAAAATACCCTTAGGATCAAAAGAATTAACCTTATCATGATAATTATTAAGCTTTTTCTTTTCCTGTTTGAAAAAAACCTTTCTGAACTGTGCTATGGCAATAAATGAAGAGTTAAGATATTCTCTATGAGAAAACATAAATCTCTGTGACAAAGAAGTTAGCCTATGAAACTGCGCAAAAAGCCTGCTAGCCGAAGTATTTAATATTTTAGGTATAACCGCCTCTAATTTACGTGCCGCGAACTCAAGCGCGGTTTTTCCTGACGCTATAACCTCATCTACCGAATCCTTAAGCCTTAAATTCAACTCATTAATGTATTCATCCTGACATTTCACCTTCTCAACAAGCAACATAGCTGCTTTTGTAGGCGTTTTCGCCGTAGTATTAGAAACGATATCTGTTACAGTAAGATCTATTTGATGGCCAAGCGCCGATATGACAGGCATTTTTAAAGATGCTATAGTTTTTGCAATAGCTGAATTATCAAACCACGCGAGATCCGACACAGCGCCGCCGCCGCGGGTAATAACTATAACATCGTACTTCCCGTTTTTCGAAGAAGAAAAATACCTTAACGCGTTAGTTACTTCTTTTTCTACCGATTTACCCTGCATATGCGTATTTATCACAGAAACTTTAAAATGATATCCGCTTTGCTGAAGTTCATTTATAAAGTCATGATATGCCGCCGAATCATAAGCAGTTATAAGCCCGACATTCAAAGGGATATCAGGTATAACTACCTCTTTGTTCTTATCAATTATCCCAAGCTTTATAAGTTCATCTATTATCTTCTGCCTGCTTTGTGCCATTTTGCCGATAGTATAAACCGGGTCGACATCAATTATGACAAGGCTATAGTTACCTGTCGGCGCATGCAGGCTTACTTCACATAGGAATTTCACTTCAATATCGTTTTTTAAGTCAAACTGTCCGTTTGTACTTAATATCCGTTTTGTTATCTGAGGTTGGCGATTAGCAAAAAGTGCGGCTTTAACTTTCGCTAAAACAGTATTACTTTTTTCATCTTTTTGCACCAGATCAAAATATATATGGCGTTTGTTCCTGTCAGGCCTGAACCCCTGTATTTCGCCGCATACCCACACAGCCCGGGGAAACCCCGCGTTAATAAGTTCGCTTACAGCTGTATTGATCTCTAAAACAGAAAAAATTTTATTAGATAAAAAATCATCCATTAGATATTAAAACCCGTTTTATCCCGCACTCTTTTCTATCAGTTCGCGGTATTTGGCATAGCTTGTCAATTGATACAATGAACCGTAATACGCAAGAACAAAGCCTGTAAACCCGTCCTTATATCCTTTTTTAAAAATATACGCGCGCACAAATCTATCAAACGTTCGCCATAAAGCATGTAGAAAATTCATCTTCTTTTTAGCTTTTTTAGGGTCTTCATTAAAAACTCTGTACCATTTTTTAGCCTCAAGGGTTGTCTGCTTATTAGTCTTATCAAGAAAATCAAACCAATCACGATAGCTATAATGCAAAATGTCTTTCTTTAAATGCCCGCAAGAGCCTTCAGTAAATATTCTCGGATGAACATCCGATTCCTCATATTTAAATTTACTTTTTCTAAACAGCTTCACTTTGGCCGACGGATACCATCCGCCCCAACGTATCCAATAATTACCTATATAAACTTTATTCGGTACAGAAAAACACGTATGCTCTGTATCAGGCAATACCGTATCTATCTCTTTTTTTATAGGCTCCGTAACTATTTCGTCTGCGTCAATACTAAAAACCCAGTCATTCTTCGCGTTAGAATAAGCCCAATTACGTTTTGCACCTTCTATCGTTACGTTAGGGTTGAGCACAACCTTAGCTCCATAACTCTGAGCTATCTTGACAGTCGTATCTGTCGAGCCATCGTCACATACGATAATCTCATCAGCCCAGCCTTTTACAGCTTCTATACATGCCTCTATTCTTTTTGCCTCATTCTTAACAACCAAAACCACACTTACCAGTACCATATCATCTCCTTATTAAAAATGTTATATATTTAGTTTTTCC
>JAQVMQ010000033.1 GCA_028703535.1 Candidatus Omnitrophota bacterium
GTATGGGCATCCTGGGCAGATACGCAGGGCTTTGAAGACTATTTATGAGGCTAAGCGACCGGTTATTATGGCAGGCGGCGGTGTTATTTTGTCCGGTGCCAGTAAGGAATTACGGGATTTTGCCGAAAAAATGCGCATACCTGTTATCTCTACTTTTATGGGTCTTGGTGTTTTTCCGACGAAGAATGAGTTATCGTTGGGTATGCCGGGCATGCACGGGTCTGCTTATGCGAATTTAGCTATTACTGAATGCGACTTGCTTATTTCTGTAGGATGCAGATTTGATGATAGAGTTACAGGGAAGTTAGATGAGTTTGCGCCTAAAGCTAAAATTATACATATAGATATTGATCCGACATCTATAAGTAAAAATGTTAATGTTGATGTTCCTGTTGTAGGAGATGCTAAGAATATATTGGCTCAGCTTATTCAGGAGATAAAAGAAGAGAAAATAACGGAAAAAAAAGAGTGGATAGAAAAAATCAATGAATGGAAAAAACAGTACCCGCTAAAGTATGAAAGAAAAGAAAAGAAATGGATCAAGCCGCAATATGTTATTGAGGAAGTGTGCCGTATGGCGGATGAAGATGCTATTATTGCTACAGAAGTAGGGCAGCACCAGATGTGGGTTGCGCAGTTTTATTCGTTTGAAGAGCCGCGCCGGTTTTTATCAAGCGGTGGGCTTGGAACTATGGGATATGGTTTCCCCGCGTCAATCGGCGCGAAGATAGCGTGTCCGGAAAAGCAGGTTATTCTGTTCGCAGGTGATGGTTCGATACAGATGAATATACAGGAAATGGCGACTTTAAAAACCTACGGGATAAATGTTAAGATAATTATTTTGAATAATAATTCACTTGGGATGGTAAGACAGTGGCAGGAGTTGTTTTTTGATAAAAGGTATTCAGGTACTCCATTGAATAATCCTGATTTCGTTACTATCGCAAAAGGCTATGGGATAAAAGGCATAAGAGTTGAAAAAACAGGCGATGTTAAGTCTGCAATTGAGAAAATATTGAAGTTCAAAGGACCGATATTGGCGGAGTTTTTGATTGAGCCGGAAGAAAATGTTTTCCCTATGGTGCCTGCGGGTAAAGCTATTAACCAGATGATAGGCGGGATGTCTTAAGGTAGAGGATTTTAAAATGAAACATACTATACAAGCGTTAGTTGAGAATAAGTTTGGTGTTTTATCGCGTGTTGCGTCTTTGTTTAGTGCGCGCGGATATAATATTTATTCTTTGTCTGTAGGTGAAACACAGGATGCTGAAGTTTCGTGCATAACTTTGGTTGTTGAGGCGCCGGATGAGAAAATTCTCGAGCAGATAAAGAAACAATTACACAAACTTATCGATGTTATTACGGTAGTGGATCTCACCAGACGTGGATATGTTGACAGAGATTTGATTTTAGCCAAGGTCAATAAAGATGAAAAGATAGGTGAGGTGTTGTCTAAATATATGATCAAGGTATTGTTGGAAACGGATGAGTATTATCTTCTTGAAATATGTACGGAACGGCAGCATGAGGAAGAGATAATAAAGGATTTAGAAAAAATAGGTATACAAGAGTTAGTTCGGACAGGACGTATTGCTATAAGTAAATAAAAGTTTTTATTAAAGGAGGTCTTATTATGGCAAAAATTTATTATGAAAAAGATGTAAAAAAAGATGCTTTGAAAGGCAAAACAGTAGCTATTATAGGTTACGGCGCACAGGGAAGAGCGCAGGCGTTGAATCTAAAAGATTCTAAAGTGAAGGTTATAGTGTCTGAACTGGAAGGTACTGTAAACTATAAACAGGCCGTTAAAGACGGGTTTAGTCCTATGTCAGCTTTCGATGCGGCAAAAGCGGCAGATATTATCCATATACTTACACCCGATACAGTACAGTCTAAAGTTTATAAAAACGCTATTGAGCCTAATTTGAAAAAAGGCAATGCAATAGGTTTTTCGCATGGGTTTAACATACATTTTAATCAAATTGAGCCGCCGGCCAATGTTGATGTCTTTATGGTTGCACCTAAAGGGCCGGGGACTTTGGTTAGAGATCAATATGAAGCAGGGCAGGGCGTGCCTTGCTTGATAGCTGTTTATCAGGATGCGACAGGCAATGCCAAAGATATTGCTTTATCTTATTCAAAAGCAATAGGCGGCGCAAGAGCCGGTGTAATAGAAACTACTTTTGCTGAAGAGACAGAGACGGATCTTTTTGGTGAGCAGGTTGTTTTGTGCGGCGGCGTGAGTAAACTTATACAAAAGGGTTTTGAGACTTTGGTTGAGGCCGGATATCAGCCGGAGGTAGCTTATTTTGAATGTTTACATGAGTTAAAACTTATTACTGATTTGATTTATTCTAAAGGGATAACGGGTATGAGATATGTTGTATCTGATACGGCAGAATATGGTGATTTAACACGCGGGCCGAGGGTGGTTAATGATGAAGCAAAGAAAGAGATGCGGAAAATACTTTCTGAGATACAAAATGGTGAGTTTGCTAAAGAATGGATACTTGAAAATGAAGTAGGCGCACCTGTGTTTAAGAGTATAAGAAAAAAAGAAGAACAGCATCTTATTGAGATCGTAGGTGCTAAGTTAAGAAAGATGATGACTTGGATAAAATAGTCAGAAATTTAGAGCGTGGACTAAAATGTTGAAAAACAGAATAATAGTTTTTGATACGACCTTGCGTGATGGTGAACAAGCGCCGGGTGCGGCATTAACTTCACAGCAGAAATTAGAAGTAGCTTATCAGCTGGAAAAGTTGGGTGTTGATGTTATTGAGGCAGGTTTTCCTATAGCCAGTCCGGACGACTTTAAGGGGGTTAGCCTTGTTGCTTCGAGCATAAAAAAAAGCATGGTTTGCGGATTAGCCAGATGTCTGAAGCCTGACATAGAAGCAGTACGCGGGTCGTTAAAAAAAGCTAAACGACCGCGTATACATGTTTTTTTGGCTACGTCTAAGATACATTTGCAGTATAAGTTCAAAAAACCTGAAAATGAAATATTAGAGTTGGCGGTTAATGCGCTTAGGCTGGCAGGAAAATATTTTGATGACGTGGAGTTTTCGCCTGAAGATGCGACTAGGACCGATAGAAATTTTCTTTATCGGGTAGTTGAAGCCGCTATAAAAAATGGCGCAAAGACTATCAATATACCCGATACTGTCGGGTATAGTTACCCACAGGAGATGTATGACCTTATTTCCGGTATACGGAATAACGTACCCAATATAAATAAAGCTGTAATTGCTGTCCATTGTCATGATGATCTTGGGCTTGCTACTGCTAATACACTTTCTGCGGTTATGGCGGGTGCGCGGCAGGTACACTGTACGGTTAACGGCATTGGTGAACGTGCCGGTAACGCTTCGTTGGAAGAAGTTATTATGGCTCTTAAGGTAAGAAGAGATGGTTTGGGTGATTATACTATGAGAATCAAAACGGAAGAGATTTATAAAACATCTCATTTAGTTAGTACTTTGACGGGATTTTCTATACCTTATAATAAAGCGGTTGTTGGGAAAAACGCGTTTAGGCATGAGTCCGGTATACATCAGGATGCTATTATCAAACAAAGAGATACTTATGAAATAATGGATCCTAAAGATATAGGGGTAGGCGAGACGGAATTGGTTTTGGGTAAACATTCCGGCAAACATGCTTTGAAGAAAAGACTTAAAGAGCTTGGTGTAATATTGGAAGATGAAAAGCTGGCTGGGGTTTTTAAGGAATTCAAAGAATTGGCTGACAAAAAGAAAGAGATATTTGATGATGATTTGATAGCTCTGGCGCAAGAAAGACTTAAAGATTATAAAAAGGGTTATGAATTAATCTCTATTAAGATTGTTGCAGGAACGGATATTGTTCCTGTAGCGAATGTTAAAGTTAAAGATGGAAAGAAAATATTAGAAAATGAATCAACCGGAGATGGGCCGGTTGATGCATGTTATAGGGCGATAGACAAGATTACTCGATTAACGCCGAAACTTGTGAGCTATAAGCTTAACGCTGTGACTAGAGGTAAGGATGCGCAGGGTATGGCAAGGGTTGAAATACGCGTAAAGAATGAAAGATTCTCCGGGCTAGGGACAAGTACGGATATTCTGGAGGCATCAGTTAAAGCTTATTTAGATGCTATCAACCGGGTCAAAGCATGAAAGAACTTTTAAAAATTTTAATCAATTTAGCAGCTATCGCGGTTGTTTGTATAATGGTGTTGGTTGCTGTCCGGTATAAAGATACGTATGATTATGCCGCTATGAGAAAAAAATTTTTAAAACCTTTTTCAGGAGTGCAAAAAATAATTAATGCTAAAAAAAATAATTTAGATATAGAAATGTCTCCGTCAAGACTAAAGCCTTTGACAACTATTGAGCAGGAAGAAAATCTCCGAATGTATATGCCGGATGTTTTTTCTGATTTTAAGCAGAACGATTGGAATGAGTTTTGGGGTATTATTTATTTACCCATTGAAGAAACGCGTGATGGTGTAATGATGAAACGCTATAGAACTAAAGAAGAGACTGAAAAAACGTTCGTGGAGAAATATGGCGGGTCCTTTGGATATTTGAAGACAGATGATTGGACTACGTTTTGGGCATATGTCGTTAAGGTCTCATGGTGAGGAATACATAGGTGGATATTTACGGATTAATAGGACATCCTGTTAAGCACTCTTTGTCGCCTGCTATGCATAATGCGGCGTTTCAGGAAAACGGCCTGAACGCGCAGTATAAATTATTTGACGTTTCTCCCGATAAACTGAAAGATTTTTTTACCGCTCCAGGCTATTCAATTACAGACATTGAAGGAAATAGTTTTTTTGTTTCCGATATCAAGGGTTTTAATGTTACTGTTCCATATAAAGAAGCAGTAATCCAGTTTATAGAATTAGATAAAGAGAAAGAGTACCTTAAAAAAGTCAAGGCTGTTAATACTGTTTTAAACAAGGACGGGAAATTCAAGGCTGTTAATACAGATATTTTTGGGTTTTCAAGAGACTTGTTTGAACATTTTGATTTTAATATGTGTGATGCTGTGGTGCTTGGTGCAGGCGGTGCCGCGCGAGCTGTGACTTATGCCCTAGCAATGAAAGCCAGAAGTATAGCAATATTTGATATCGATATTTCAAAAAGTTTTGGAATAAAAGATATGATTAAAAATATATTTCCAAATTTTAATGTTTCTGTAGCCGAGTCCGTCGAGCAGCTGAATATTTACGATAAAACCCTTTTGGTAAATACCACTCCGGTAGGCATGAAAGAAGGCGACGTATCTGTTGTTGATAAGAAAATGCTTCATAAAAAATTATTTATTTATGATATAGTATATAACAGGAAAACAAGATTATTAATTGACGCAGAAGAAAAAGGGTTAAAAGTCGTTAATGGGTTAGGCATGCTTTTGTATCAAGGTGTTCTTGCTTGGGAGGAGTGGATAGGCAGGCCTGCGCCGGTTGAGGTTATGCGCAAAGCGTTGTATAAGGAGATATATAATGTTTGAATTTTACGGGATAGTTGTTTTCATTTTTGGTTTACTTTTTGGTAGTTTTTTTAATGTCTGTATTTATCGGTTACCGAAAGATAAATCCATTGTTTTCCCCGGGTCAACATGCCCTAAATGTGAAAAAAAAATTGCGTGGTATGATAATATACCTGTATTAAGTTTTTTAATGTTAAAAGGCCGGTGCAGGCAGTGTAATTCGAAAATATCTTTACGTTATCCGCTGGTGGAAATATTAACGGCTGTTTTGTTTTTTTCTTTATTTATTAAGTTGGGTATCACGGTTGTTTTTTTTAAATTTTGTTTTTTGTTTGCGTTATTTATAATTCTTTCTTTTATTGATATAGATTATCATGCGGTTCCCGGATATTTGTGTGTTTTTGGTATTATTGTCGGTTTAATTTTTGAATTTTTTATTTCCGGCGGTATGTGGCCTATATTATTTGATCTTGCTGACGGTATGCGTAAATTTTCTGAGGGAGTAGCGTGGTATCCTGAAAGCAGTTTTTTGAAAGCGATAATAGCTCTTATTTTGGGGCTTGGTTTTACATATTTATTTAAATTATTTGGTGATGTTCTTGTAAGTATTTTGCTTAAGATAAAGAAACAAGAAGATATCGAAGGCGAGACGGAATCGTTAGGGCTTGGAGATGTGGATTTTATGGGCATGGTGGGGGTTTTCTTAGGGGCAAATGCTGTTTTACCAGTATTTTTTATAGCGCCGTTTTTTGCTATATTATATGCGGTTATAGCTTTGCTTTTTAAAAAATCACATCTTATACCTTATTTGCCATATCTGTCTATCGCGGCGATAGTGTTTTTCTTTTGGGGTAATAAGATTTTAAGTTTTTTTCTGTTTTAGGAGTTTTTATGAGAATTATTACAGCTGGTGAGTCGCATGGTGAATGTGAAACTGCTATATTAGAGGGTTTTCCTAAAGGTGTACGTATTTCAAAAGACAAGATAAACGAAGAACTGTTTAGACGCATGAGCGGGTATGGCAGAGGCGCGAGGATGGAGATAGAAAAAGATGCAGTTGCTGTTTTATCCGGTATGCGTAATGGCATGACATTGGGTAGTCCCATAACAATGCAGGTAAAAAATTATGATCATCGGATTTTTGATGATAAAGATGATAAGCAAAAGAGATTAACTGTCCCTAGGCCTGCACATGCTGATTTGCCCGGTTTATTGAAATACGGTGCGAATGATGTTAGGGATATCTTGGAAAGATCTTCAGCCAGGGAAACAGTCGCAAGAGTTTGTGCGGGATCAGTTTGTAAACAATTTCTTGATGTTTTTGATATAAAAATAAGATCTTTTACAGTTTCTATCGGTTCGGTTTTGTCAGATGTTTTGCCGAAAAATATTAATGAAATAATAAGTAAAACAGGGAAATCAGAATTAAATACTATTGATCCTGTATGCGAACGAAAATTTATTTCAGAAATAGACAAAGCGAAAAAAAATAAAGATTCAATTGGCGGGATTATAGAGATTTGGGCTCAAGGAGTTTGTGCCGGACTTGGTTCTTTTATGCATTACGATAGGCGATTGGATGCGGCATTAGCAGGCTATCTTATGGGTATCCCCGGAATAAAAGGTGTAGAGATAGGTGCCGGGTTCGATTATTCCAAAGGGTTAGGCTCTAAAATGCACGATGAGATATTTTATTCAAATAAAAAAGGTTTTTATAAACGTACCAATCATTCAGGCGGAATAGACGGCGGTATGAGCAACGGCAATATAATTATTTGCCGTATTGCTATGAAACCTATTGCAACATTAATGAAGCCTTTGTCTTCTGTTGATATAGATGTAATGAAAAAAAGAAACGCGGTTATTGAACGGTCGGATACGTGCGCAGTAGCTGCATGCGGTGTTATTGCCGAAAGTATGATAGCTATTGCTATTGTCGAGAAGTTTCTTGATAAATTTGGGACGGATAATTTAATTGAAATAAAAAAAGCGTATAATAGTTATATAAAGAATTTTCGCTGATTTATTAAGGAGGTATCAATATGGAAAGGGCTGACGGTTTTAAATCCATACTTCTTCGAGGAGTTGTCGAAGCAAACGAAGAAACTACTGCAAAAGAACTGGCTATTCTTATGGCGGATCATAATATAGGGGCCATTGCAATAACTACTGATGAGAAACTTGTGGGTATAGTTAGTGAAAGAGATATTGTTTTAAGAATTGTAGCCAAGGGGTTGGATCCTGATAAGGTATGTGCCAAAGAGTTTATGACAAAAGACGTTAAAACTGCTGAATTTAAAGACGGTTTGGATAAAATATATAAAATGTTATGTATGTCTAAATTCAGGCATATACCTATATTAAATGACGGCAAGCTTGTGGGTATTGCGTCACAACGTGATGCTTTGTTTGGCGTAATGGCACGTCAGCAGAGTAAAGAGAGTATTAAAGATTGTGATGTATTAATTGATAAGATGGAGTAATGGGAAAAATACAGGTAGTTTTAATTATTTTTTCTCTTCTTCTTAATATTTGCATAATAGTTTTTTTAAAAATTATCAAAGATAAGAAGGTAGCTCAACTTAGACTAGAAAAGAAGCAATAAGCAATATGCCGAATATTAATCCGGTTATGTAGCAGAGATAAAGTATTTTGTTTTCCGGAGATTTCTTTGATACGAAGGTCAGTAAGCCGATATAATTAGTTTTATCCGAAATCTTTCTTAGAACGGGGAGCTTTAATATTTTAGGAAAAAGAAAAAATTCGTATAATAAAGCGTATATGCTGATAAATAATGTTATTGCTAGTATGTTTTCTGTTTTTTGAGAAGTTGAGATGTTGTTGGGGACAAAAGCGAAATAAAGTATAGTTATGATTAGAAAAATGATTATCGCGTAATATATGGCTGTTGATAGTGTGAATTTGTTGTTTTTTAACATATTTTATTATATCATACGAATGAAGAAAACTATAGGAGGTGTGTAATGAAAAAGATCAGGGCTTTTAAAATGATGCTTTCACGCGGGGTCGTTGTCTCCGATGAAGAAGCCACAGGTACGGATCTGGCGCGTTTAATGGATCAACATAATATAGGCGCAGTCGTTATACTTAAAGGGGATAAGGTTATAGGGTTGGTAAGTGAAAGAGATATCGTTCGTAGAATTAACGCGAAAGGGTTATCTCCGGACAATATAAAAGCTAAAGATTTCATGACAAAAAAGGTTGTAACAGCTGAGTTTAAGGATGGACTTGATAAGATATATAAAAAATTGTGTAGTGTAGATTTTCGACATTTGCCAATAGTAGATAAAGGCCGGTTAGTAGGGATTGCGTCACAGCGAGATGTCTTATATAGTCTTCTTTCGGTTGATAGGTAATTATGCCTGATAAACCTGAAGAAAAAAAAGTTTCGATGTCAATAAATCTAAAGAAAATAGAGAACAATGATTTGTTTGAGTTTACTATAACTACACCTGTCTTGAGAACACAGTTTCGTTTACCAAGGAAGGTGGTCAATGAATTAAGGATTCTGATAGAAAAGGCTTTGGTGTATCAAAAGAAGGATTGAAATCTATGGATGGGTATGCGCTTTTTCCTTTACAGGTTATAGGTTTTTTTCTTGTCACGATAGGGTTTATGTATTCAGGACGAGTTAGGGTCTTTTGGGTAATGTCAGGAGTTGCTTTGTTTTTTTGTGTTTTTCTTTGGCCGCTTTTTGTTACGGCTGATAAACTGCTTGATAACAAAGTAAGTAGTCAAAATATTCCTGAAGAATGTAAAGTAGCAATTGCGGAAGGCATGGTTTCTTATCAATAATTTTGATAAGAAAGATTGGAAAATATCGCGTGGATTGGTGAAAATAAAAAGTTGCGTTCTTTTTCCCGTATGCTATAATTTACAAAATTTTGAAACGAACGGCGAGGTAGCTCAGTAGGTAGAGCGAGGGACTGAAAATCCCTGCGTCAGGGGTTCAATTCCCTTCCTCGCCACTTTCGTTTTCAGTAAGGCCATGTTGTTGTAAAAACAGCATGGCTTTTTTTTGTCTTGAGCCTTGTTTGCTCATGCTCGTGGGCGAGGGACCGAGAGGGATAAGCCTAAATAATTGCGGTTACCTCGCCACTTTAAAAGAGAGATAGGCTTTAGCTTATCTCTCTTTTAATTTTGGTATGGTAGAGAGAACCACTGACGCAAGGGGAGATTGAGGGGAAAGGGTCACCTCAATTTATCTTCCCTTCCTCGCCACTTTCGTTTTCAGTAAGGCCATGTTGTTGTAAAAACAGCATGGCTTTTTTTGTTTTGAGCCTTGTTTGCTCATGCTCGTGGGCGAGGGACCGAGAGGGATAAGCCTAAATAATTGCGGTTACCTCGCCACTTTCGTTTTCAGTAAGGCCATGTTGTTGTAAAAACAGCATGGCTTTTTTTGTTTTGAGCCTTGTTTGCTCATGCTCGTGGGCGAGGGACCGATAGGTATAAGCCTGAATAATTGCGGTTACCTCGCTACTTTAAGTTTGGTATGGTAGAGAGAACCACTGACGCAAGGGGAGTTTGAGGGGAAAAGTTCCCCTCAATTTATTTTCTCTTCCTTGAAGGAAGGGGAGTGACAGCCCGGAATGAAGTGATGTGTCAGGGACTTGATGTAGGTTGCGAGAAGAATAGAGTATTATTAAGATTTATTTTGTGTGTTTTAAGGAATAAATAAGACGTATGCCTCGTCAGGTTTTTTGTAAATCAGAAATTACTCGGCTGAAAAGTAATAACTAATCAGAAAGATGAGATTCTGTTTCTTTAACGATTTTGCTCAGAGGAAGGTTTAAAGCGTTGGCTATTTTAAAAGCTACACCTATTCCTATATCAACTTTACCCAGTTCAATGGAACTTACATATGTGCGGTGTATATTTACTATATCGGCAAAGTCTTCTTGAGATAAATTTAATTTGTGCCTTTCACGCCGTACAACCATGCCAAATTCTTGCCTGATTTTTTTGATGTTGACATGTTTTTTCATTAGAAGTATAATCTCATCTGTAGACTATTTATCTACAGACTATAGTCTACAAAATGATGGATTAGATATTAACAGATTTTTCTATTTTTTCTATAAAGAAAGATAAAACTGAAAAAAAAGTGAGAATAGAATGAAAAAATGGGCAAAACCCGAACTAATAAAAATAAGACTTAATCCTGAACAGGCAATATTGAGCTGTTGTGATTTTGTGGAGCGTGTGCAGGTATTAGAGACTTTTAGTACCCAGTGCCTGACTATGGGCGAATGTACTGCAGGATTGGCAGCGGCGATGTCCAGTTAGTTCTTTATTGGAGAGTAAGTAGTAAGAAGAGGAAGATACAGAGTAACAGAGAGATAAAAAGATGAGGCCAAAAGAGACTAAGAAAAAACTTGCATGGAATAAGATGGGAAGCAACAAGGTCGAACTTAACCCTGAACAGGCGGTAATTTAGTCTATAGTTATTTTCCGTTTACTTTGTTTATGCGATTGCATATATAGATAAATACCAGCAACTTATATCTAAATATTTGGGCTGGTCCTGAGAAGTCCGAAAGGGCGTATCGGAAAGGCTTCCAGAGTCGATAGTTAATGGTCGCTTCTTTTTTTAGTGTTGACAGAATCGGTGGGGGTGGTGGGTAAAATACAAATAAGTAGAGAATGTAACAGAGTAAATAAAAACAAAAGCGTAGGGTGTATATCCGCCCGTTAAAAAATAACAGAAAATATGAGAAAGAAAAGAAGTAATGGTAAAAAGAAGCGGCAATGGAAAAAGATGGAAATCAGCAAGGTAGAGCTCAATTCCGAACAGGCGGGTTTAACGTGTTGCAATAGTACTCACAGGGGACAACAAGCTATACTAACAGGTTATTGGAGCAAGCAGTGTACTTCGTTTGTGAGGTGCTATGGTGGTACCTCGTATGATATTAGCAGTTAATTTTATAAATTGACATTTTTTATTAAAGATCAATAAAGTTGCTTTAATTATAAAGAAAAGAAATATTTTTATGAAAGTAATCCGGTGAATATTTACGGAACCACTAGGATAAAGGAGAGCTTTTTATTTGACTAATTCTTGCTTATATACTAAAATTAATTTTTAGTTTTGTTGTTTGATTTGATAATTAGGGGAGGGTAGTGATGAAGAAAGTTTTGTTTTTGATTTCTTTTTTCTTCTTCGGTTTTTGCTACTCAGTTTTTGCCGCGTTTCATCTTTTGGGGTCTATCAATGCTTCGGATGTTAAGCAGGTTGCAGTATCTTCTTTTGATAATTCTAAAGTCTATATTATTTCAGGAAATTCTTTTTATGAAAAAATTAACAATGTGTTTGTTAAACGCAAAAATGTTGTTGATGACCGAATGGTGAAAATTGTACCTGATGATATTGTCTATGGCACAGTTTTTTTAGCTACGAGCAGATATGTTTATAGGTTGTCTGAAAAAACTGAAAAAATTTTTTCTATTCAGGATGATGTAGAGATTTTTGATATTATAAAATTTGAGGATATGATTTATATTGCAACTAGCCAGGGTTTGTATGCAGGCATTGATGGGGTTTTTATTTTTAATAAAGTAACGGGATTGGGTGATATCGATATTTATTATTTGACGCGTATGGATAAAAGTATTTTTGTGGGGGCCGGTACGGGTATATATAAGATTGGAGACGGTAAAGTTGAGCGTGTTTTTGTTATTAGGGACGCGGGTGCGGATGGAGAGCGAGTAGATAAGATAACTTTCATTTATGCGGATAATTATAACAGATGTATTTGGGCCGGATTGACAAACGGGTTAATGTTCTCATGCGATAATGGTGTAACTTGGGAAAAGTTTTATTCCAATGGACTTAACGGTGTCAAAATAAATTGCATTATCGGCAGTGATTTTGAAAAGAATGTTTTGTATTTAGCGACAGAAAGAGGTTTTTTTAGAGTAGACACAGAACGTCATATTGCCAGACAAATATTTGAAGGGCTGCCTACTAATATTATTAATTGGGTTGAGTTGACAGGTGACGGCAGGATATTTTTAGCAACTGCGCGAGGGTTATTTGTTAATGAATATTTTACTTTTTCACAGAGTAGTAAACAATTAAGACTTATAAGAGATTCCGAGGTACCTATTTATGAAGTTCAGCAAGCAGCCTTAAAGTATAATGAGATTGGGCCTGAAAGAATTAATAAGTGGCGTAAACGTTTGAAATATCGCGCCATTTTTCCGAATATAAGCGTTGATTTTGATAAAACTATTACTTATGACAGCGGGAGCGATGTATATTATACCGGGCCTAGAGATTGGGGCGTTTCTGCGAGCTGGGATTTGGGTGATATTTTGTGGAATACATATGAGGATGATATTGATACGAGAGGCAGGCTTAATACCCAGTTGAGGATTGATATTTTGGATGAGGTTAATAGGATATATTATGAGAGAATAAGGCTTAGATGCGAGATCCTTAATGGTGATTTTACTGATGAAGAAAGATTTGATAGAGAGTTAAGACTCCAGGAGCTTACAGCCGTTCTTGACGGTTATACCGGAGGTAGTTTTTCAAAAAAAAATAGGAAATAATTATGTTTGCTTTTTCTTGACTGAGCGGTGAACGAGTGTTATCATTGCTCTTTTACTTATATAGTTCGGCGAGGGATTATGCTGGTTAATAAGATAAAAGAACTCAAGAAAGAAAAAGATGCCGTTATACTAGCTCATAATTATCAGCTTCCTGAGGTACAGGAAGCAGCTGATTATTTGGGCGATTCCCTAGAGCTTGCCAAGCTTTCAAAAAAATTAACTAATAAAGTAGTTATATGCTGTGGTGTTATGTTTATGGCAGAAACGATAAAGATTCTGTCACCGGAAAAGAAGGTTTTATTACCGGTACTTACGGCCGGATGTCCCTTGGCTGATCAGATCACCCCGGAGCAACTGATAGAGCTTAAAGAGAAAAATCCTGAGGCTAAAGTTGTAAGTTATGTGAATTCCACTGCTAAAATAAAAGCGTTGACTGATGTATGCTGTACTTCAGCTAATGCGGTCAGTGTTGTTAAAAATTTCCCGGCTAAAAAAATTATTTTTGTACCGGATAGAAACTTAGGGTGGTGGGTAAAAACTAATGTACCTGAAAAAGAGATAATATTGTGGAACGGCGGATGTCCCGTGCATGAAGATTTTAATATAGACGAGGTTTTTATAGCTAAAAAGAAATATCCGAAAGCGAAAATCATGGCTCATCCTGAATGCCATAAAGAGATACTTCAACAGGCTGATTTTATTACGTCAACGTCTGGGATGTTGCGTATAGCGAAACAGGATGATGCTAAATCTTATATTATAGCGACTGAAGAGGGGATGATATATCGTTTAAAAAAGGAAAACCCTGATAAGGAGTTTTATTCTTTAGGTATAAATAAAATTTGTAAAGATATGAAAAAGATTACACTTGAGAATTTATATAATTCTTTAAAAACTGAAAACTTTCCTATCGATATGCCTTCGGGGATTGTTAGTGCTGCCCGCCTTTCTTTGGAAAACATGGTCCAATACGTCTAACAGGTTTTCAAATATATAGAAAGATGTATTTTAAGTATGGTAAACTGTGTATGTATTTTTATCTAAATCGTATAAGTTTATCGGGGTGTTGTTGTGTTTAATTTATTTAATAAGAGCCCAAAGCAAAAAAAAATAGCTGTATGTGTAAGCGGAGGGATTGATTCGGCGTTTGCCCTTTTTAAACTTAAGCGTAAAGGGTATGATGTTTCGGGTATTACTATGAAATACACGATTGCCGGGATAGATTATCCTGATGCCGAAAACTTGAAATATGCCGAAGAATTATGTGGCAAGCTAAATGTGACTTGGCAAATGGTAGATGTTACAAAAGAGTTCAATGAGAAAATCGTTGATGACTTTTTGCGTTCGTATGTCGCGGGCATGACGCCTAATCCGTGTGCTTTATGTAACAAATATATTAAATTTGGTGTTATGGTTGATGTGATGAAAAAGATGGGGATAGACTTATTTGCGACAGGTCATTATGTGCGTAAAAGGAGAATCAAAAATAGTGATTTTTTTTGTGTTGCCAGGGACAAAAGAAAGAGTCAGGAGTATTTCTTGGCGTTAGTCGATAAAGATATTATCAAGAGTGCGATTTTTCCTTTGGCTAATGTAACGAAAACTAAAGTGAAAAGCGTTATGGAAAAAGCCGGGATTAATTTTAGAGAGTCTAAGGAAAGCCAGGATGTTTGTTTTGTGGGG
>JAQVMQ010000034.1 GCA_028703535.1 Candidatus Omnitrophota bacterium
TTTCAATATCCGGAATATGGCGGAAATACAACAAGCCCTTGAAGGTATGACAGATACCATGACTCTTCTTTTAGGTTCTATCGCGGCTATATCACTTTTTGTGGGGGGTGTGGGTATTATGAATATAATGCTTGTTTCTGTCACTGAAAGGACTCGGGAGATAGGGCTTCGTAAAGCGATAGGCGCGCGCAGGCGTGACATTCTTCTACAGTTTCTTGTAGAGTCGGTTGTTATGACGTTTGGCGGCGGGTTGATCGGTATAATTTTTGGTATCGCAACTGCTTTTCTTTTATCGTTGTTTGCCGGTTGGGCGACCAAAGTATCACTTTTTTCTGTTATATTGGCTACAGGTTTTTCAATTGTTGTAGGGATAGGTTTTGGTATCTGGCCTGCCAGAAAAGCCGCACGGCTTAACCCTATTGAAGCTTTAAGGTATGAATAGTTGAGAATAGCTGTTAGCTTTCAGCTTTTGGCTTTTATGTTTTAATGGTATAATACAAATAAATAAGAGGTATTATATGCGGTTAGGTGTGCTTAAATATATGCTTAGTCTATTTGTCGATAATAATTTTATTACGGGTGAACAAAGAGATAATATTTTTTCTTTTATGAAAGAGCGTAAACGGCGGCAGATATTCCGTTTGGTACAATGGGTCTCTATTATAGGAGCTTTTTGGATAGTGTTCGGTGTCCTGGCGCTTATTAAACTTCTGGATTTAAGTTTTTTGAAGAAGCTATATGAATTTGTGGTTGTTGTTACTAAACCTTTTTTTGCGTTAATGAATGAGCTATTCGGTCAGAATTATTTATATGCGGTGTTTGCATTAATTGGGATAATCTCATGGAGTTTATTTTTTTGGCTGGCTGTTCGCATTACTAAAAAAGAAAATTTATCAATTTTTAAATTAAGCTATTTCCAGGAGTCACGGTTAAGATCAGCTACAGTATTTTTTGTTATTAGCTATATTTGTGCGGGATTAGCCTTTAGTTTTTTAAATAGACTGCTTATTCCGGATTACCTGTCGTATTATTATTCGACTGTCAAGATTATACCGATTTTTTATATGTTTGCGGTGGTTTTTTTTATGTACTTTGCGTATAGGCTTAAGGATCAGATATCTTTACTTTTCGGGATATATTTTACTGCATTGAGTGTCGGTACTTTTTCGGGGTACGGCACGGCATGTTATTATTTAGCTGTTTCAAGGCCTGTTGTCCAATTATTGGTTAGTATTATATTTGTATTATTAGGCTTTTTGCATCTTAAGGACGAAGCTGAAAATTGGTGTGATTATTTCGGCAGAACTTATCAATGGACGGGATTATTGATGGGATTTATAGCGTTATGGATAATGTCTATATGGGGGATAAGTAAACCGGAAGGATGGGTTTATGCCCCGAAAGCATACGAATTATGGATAGCGAATATAATGTTTATAGCTGTTTCAACAGGCAGTATGTTTTATGGAGCTTATAGAGAGGACGCGATGTTTTTTAATTATGGGTTGACTTTTCTTATTATTGCCACGTATACTATATTTTTTAGTTATTTGTGGCAGGATTTTGGCGTTGCGTTTGGTTCTTTATCGTTGGGCTTGTTATTAGTGTTAACGGGTTATTTGCTAAAACGTGTCGGGATAATCAAGAAGTATATTAGTTAGTTTTATTTTATAAAAAAGGGAGTATATGGATATAACATTATTTTTTTCTAAAATTCTTGGACCGCTGCTTATTTTAGTTGCGCTTGATATGTTGTTAAAACCGAATTTTTTCCGGGAAGTTCTGGAAGATTTTTCTAAAAACGCCGCTGTAGTTTTTTTGGACGGTATAATTACCTTTGTCATCGGGCTTACTGTTATTTTGCTCCATAATATCTGGACTATGAATCTGGAAGTTGTGATAACTATTTTTGGATGGTGCTCGATTACTAAAGGTGTGTGGCTTCTGTTTTCCCCGGGTAGTGTCTGTAAATTTATTCAGGTTTATGTTCGAGAGAAAAAAATCTCACTAATACACTCCTTTGTTATTTTGATGTTTGGCGCTGCGTTAACTATACTGGGATATTTTTCTTGATTTGAGGCACAGCCCGGAAAAGATCTACTAATAATGATTTCTGTAAATAATCTAACTAAAAGCTATGGCGCGCGTAATCTTTTTAAAGATATATCACTTACTATCAACTATGGTGAGAAGATAGGGCTTGTGGGGCCTAATGGCGCGGGTAAATCTACATTCTTTTCCATCTTGTTAGGACTTTCGGAGTCTTCAGGCGGGACAGTGCAGATTAATAAAGGTGTAAGGGCTGCTTATTTACCGCAGGAATCTGATTTTTCGTCCGACGCGACTGTTTTGGCTGAAATTTTACGCGGTGATGATGAGATACAAAGCCTGGTTAAAGAAAAGGAACATCTTGAATTGAATAATCTTGCCGGTACTCACAGATATGGAGAGGTCCTGCATATCTTAGAATGTTTAAGGTATTTTGATATTGAGCATAAAGCTAAGAAAATACTCTTTGGGCTGGGGTTCAAAGAAAGAGACTTTGACCGTAATGTCAATACATTGAGCGGCGGGTGGAAGATGCGGGTACTTTTAGCTAAGTTACTGGTCTGTTCGTATGATATATTATTTTTGGATGAGCCAACTAACCATCTTGATCTTAACGCGGCTTTATGGTTTAAGGATTATCTTATGACATTTAACGGTACGTTTATAATGATCTCACATGATAGAGATTATTTGAATGACGTGACAAACTATACTCTTATATTGGATAATGCCGAGATAAAAAAAATAAAAGGTAATTACACCGACTATGAACAATTGTGTGAACAGAAAAGGAATCTTTTGCTTAAACAGTTTAACGAGCAGGAGAAAAAACGAAAACAACTGACGGGTTTTATACAACGGTTTCATGGTCAGCCGAATAAAGCATCGCAGGCGCGTGCCAAGAAGAAACAGCTTGAACGGATGGAAGATATAATAGTGCCGCAGGACCGTAAAAACAGCATCCGCACGTTCAAATTCCCTCAAGGGCGTCAGTCGGGACATAATGTTATTAGATTAAAGTCAATATCCAAAAGTTATGGCGATATCTGTGTGTATAAAGATTTTGATTTTGAGATCGATAAAGGAGAGAAAGCTGTGCTCGTAGGTGAAAATGGCGCAGGGAAATCAACGCTTCTGAAGATTCTTGCGGGGCAGATATCTATAAACGGCGGTGAACGTAAGTTGGGTTATAATGTTGATATCGGCTATTTCTCGCAGACGCGTATGGATGTTTTGACGGGGCATAACACTGTATTTGAAGAAGTATATAATTCGGCTAATGGGAAATTAATGCCTGAGCAGATACGGACATTGCTTGGTGCTTTTTTGTTTTCGGGCGATGATATAGATAAAAAAGTTGATATATTATCCGGCGGCGAAAAAAGCAGATTGATATTAGCTAAGCTTTTGGCTGATCCGCCGAATTTTTTACTGCTTGATGAGCCGACAACTCATCTTGATGTTGATGCTGTTGAAGCGTTGATAAAAGCGTTAAAAGATTATGAAGGCACTCTTGTTCTTATTAGCCATGATAGTTATTTTGTCAGGTCTGTGGCGAATTGTGTTTTTTCGGTCAAAGACGGAGTTGTGGTTAAATATCCCGGGCGTTTTGACTATTATCTTGAAAGAATAAAAAACGCTGCGCTTGAGAAACCGGCGGTAAAAAAAACAGTAAACGAGATAAAGGATACGCACGGGAAGTTTTCTAACAAAAAACATCAGGGTAAGGCCTTTCTTGATAGGGAACAGAAGAAAAAACAGGAAGCATATAATAATAAACTTGCCGGTAAAATACGCAAATTACGTGAGGAAGAAGAAAAATTGCTTTTAGAGCGGAACGTCAAAGCGCGTATATTATCTAATCCGAAGAGCTATCATTCTAAAGATATGGTAATAGAATATGGCCGCAGATTCAAAGAAATCGAAGAAAGGCTGAAAATTATAACTTATGAGATCAAAGAGTTTAAAGATGGTTTTGTTTAATGTCTCAGATTTTTATGTAGGAGGTAATTTGCTGTATGGCAGATAAAAAAAACTATTTGCTGGGAACATTTTTAAAGGTTTTTGATGCCGAAAAACGCGGTAAGGTATTAGACATAGGTTGTGGCGACGGTGATTATGCCTATAATTTAAAGAAAATGGGATTTGATGTTTTAGCGGCTGATATGGATATTGCGAGGTTCAGGTATAAAAGCGAAATAGACTTTAACAAATGTGATCTTACCAAAGAACTGCCGTAAAGTCCTCAAACCGGGTGGCAAATTAGTGCTCTCTACGCCTAATATATTGAATTTAAAATCACGTGTAAGGTTCTTAACTGAAGGCTGTTGGGAGTATTTCAGGGAAACACCGCTGGAACATTCTAAGAATCCTAAAGAAGTTATCTGGAACCTTCATTTGATACCCTGGCGTTATCACGATCTTGAATATCTGCTTCATTATAACAATTTCTCTATTGGAGATTATTATGCCAGTAAGTATGAGGGACTATACTGGGCGTTTTTTATTCCTATAATATATTTTCAACTTAAAGATAAAGCCCGGCGAGCTTATAAAAAAGGGGATATGAACCTTGCCAGAATAAATAAGATACTTTTGTCTAAAAAGATGCTATTTGGCGAGCATTTAATAATTAAAGCGGTTAAGAACCCATGACGGATATATTTAAAAACAATGTCGTTTTAATAACGTGCGGACGCGGGCTTGTTCCGTATTTAAAGAAAGAGGTCGCAGCATTAGGATATGATATTATTTCAGAACATAATACGGGTATTGAGGTTCGCGCATCTTTAGTTGATACGATGCTTTTTAATTTATCACTTCGCACCGCGTCGCATGTTATGTGCTTAATAAAGAATTTTTCATGTCGCAATGTTGACCGGCTATATTCTGAAGTAAAATCTTTGCCGTGGGAAGAATTGATCGATACGTGTGAATATTTGAGTGTTGTTGCTGTAGCTGATACGACATACTTGAAAAATTCTATGTTTGCCGCCCAAAAAGTTAAAGATGCTGTGGTGGATAGGATAATGAAAGCCAAAGGCGCAAGACCTTTGTCGGGGCCTAAACGGGATAATGTCGTTATAAGCATTTTCTGGAAAGATGATAAGTGCTGGCTGTATATTGATACCACGGGTGAGAAGTTGTCTAATCGCGGATATAGAAAAATTCCCCATACTGCGCCGTTACGCGAGAATCTGGCTGCCGGATTATTAATAGCTTCAGGATATGATGGTAAACATGCTTTTGTTAATCCGATGTGCGGAAGCGGCACACTTGCGATTGAGGCAGCGCTTATTGCGCTTAATCGCCGGCCGGGTTTGCTCAGGAATAATTATGGTATTAAACATATAAAAGGGTTTGATAAAAATGAGTGGGAAACATTGCGTGGTAAATTTAAAAAAGAATCTTTAAAGAAATTATCCGCTCCGATAATAGCAGCTGATATTGATGAGAAGGCGATAGCAGCGGCAAGACAGAACGCGTTGACTGCCGGTGTTTCGGAATTAATAGAGTTTCATGTTTGTGATTTTTCCGATACGCCTGTGCCGGAGAATGAATCTGTTATTATGCTTAATCCTGAATATGGTGTGCGGCTTAATGACAGTGATGAAATAGGCGCGTTATATAAGGGTATAGGTGATTTTTTTAAACAAAAATGTGCGGGTTCCACGGGGTATGTTTTTACGGGTAATTTCAAAGCAGCCAAACAAATAAGACTTAAGCCCAGTCGGCGACTTGAGTTTTTTAACGCTAAGATAGAGTGCAGATTATTAGAATATAGACTTTATTCAGGATCCCAGCGTTCGTGTGTATAGATGTTGCGTAAATCTTGTTGGAGAGTTAAAATAAAACTCTATGAGAGTAAAACGTACGGTTCTATTTTTTCGGGATAGCCGTATTAAAAAAAAGGGGAGGTAGGGTATATGAGTATTCAAAAACATTCCAAAAAAACCAGGAAGAAGATAAGCGCGGCACAGTCCGGTAAAAACAACTCTATGTACGGCAAGAAGCACAAGAAAAAGACTATAAAGCTTCTTTCGGATATGCGTAAAGGTGAAGGTAACCCGATGTACGGCAGGAAACATTCGGCTGCGTCCATACGTAAGATGAAATTGGCGCGAAAGAACGGATAAGACTATAATAAGAAAAAATCTTTATTTGAGTATAGATAAAAAGATATACTTATAAGCGATATGGAGATTGCCACAAACATTAGAGAATTGGTTAATATACGTTTTATGCCTGACGGCATGTCCTCTTTCATGAAATCTTTTTTGTTATTCAGAATAAACCAGTATATATATGCTATAGGCAGAAAAATACCGGCTATGGCAGATGTCGGCACTGCTACCCAGTAACCCATATATTTCCATGTTATAACGCCTATAAACGCCGGTGCGGGTATCATGCATGCGAATTTATAGCCTACACCGTAAGGCTTAAATTTAAAGATTTCTGAAATTACAAATCCGCATACAAGCATGTGCATTATTATAGTGCTTAGTGTCATTGCAAGGATACCAAGCCCGAAGATTATACGGCCAAAAAATTCGCCCATACCGGCAGCAGCTATCATTTTACTTGCCAATAAAGGGCTGATAGATGTTGTTATGTTATTTCCGGGGCTATATATTGTAAGTGCGGCTGATATCACCATCAATGAAGTGGCTATTACGTAAGGAAGAAACATGCCTGTCACCAGATCAAATTTGGCCAGTGAACGGTGTTCTTTTGTCCAGCCGCGGGCTATTTGGCTGTATCCGAATATAAATGTCATGTTTATACCCGCGGCTGAGCCGAACGCGCCCATGATTAAAGTTATTGAGCGTTTGTCAGTAGGAATATTAAATGGTATAAAACCTGATATCAGCTCTTTCCAGTTTATATTGTTCAAAAAAGCCGCACGTAAAACAACAATAGAAAATGATATTAGGATTAACCATATAAGCATTTTCAGTGAACGCTCGAACCTATGTATGCCTTTAGGCCCTGAGCTGTAATTCATCACGATTATGGCGGATATTATAAGTAGAATAAAACCTATAAGGACTAATATAGGTGTTTGTATTGGATTGGGCGTGCTATAGGGGGTCGTTACTGAAAGTATATCTTCGATTACTCCTGCTGCCAGTGCATATTGAGGGAAATGCCATATAAAAGTTGAAAGCAAGGCAGCAACGGCCCATAACCATGCGGCCGCCGGATGGATGAATGTGGATACAGCATCAAAAGGTTTCATACCGGTAAAGAGTGTTTGGTTAGAAGCAGTAATAAACATTATAAGGGCCAGAAGCATTGCTAACGGTTGTACCCATAAAAGCTTATAACCGTATGTCGCACCGATGAAAAGGGATGACGCGGCACTTGCGCCGCCTAATGTCATTGCGCTTTGCAGCCAGCCGGGCCCTGTAAGTTTAGCGTAACCGGTCCAGCGTTTATAAAATGGCCGGGATTTTAATTCTTTGAGATAGGCTCTTTCTTTTTCTAGAGACTGTAGATTTTTAGACTTAAACATCGGGAGATTGTTTATGTTTTTTGTTTTGTTTGAATCTTTGTTTTTGCTCATAGAATAATTATTATATTTTATTATAGATGTTTAATTATATCTTTAGTACAAGTAGATAACAATAAATAAAATATATATACTATATTAACACTTGACCCTAAGAAATATAGATGCTATTTTATATTACTGGATTCTTTTAGAGTAAGGAGAGAAAGGTAATGCTGGTATATTATCCGTTAAGTGGTTTCGTTAACGCGGTCGCATCAAGCTCGTTGGGTATTATTGCGCTAAAGCATAATCCGTGGTCTGCATTAAATCGTGCTTTTGCTTATTTTTCTTTTACTATTGCTTTATGGTCGGCATTTTATTTTGTCTGGCAGCTTTCCGATACTGCCGAATCGGCTATTTTCTGGTGCCGTTGTCTTATGGTGCCGGTTATAATTTTGCCTTCTACTGTATTCCATTTTTCTGTCACGCTTATCGAACAGCGAAAGAGATATTCAAATATAATTAAAATTTTTTATGTCTGTTCATTATATTTTCTTACTATGAATTTCGGGCCGGGCATTGTGGATGGTGTTACGCCTCGATTATTTTTTACGTTTTGGCCTACTCCGGGTTGGGCGTTTCCTTATCATGTAGCGATGACGTTTGTATGTTTTACCTGGTCGATATGGTTAATGTATTACAGTTTGCCCGGGTTTAATAAAAATAAACAGAACCAAATTAGATATGTAGCGTTAGGGATTTTACTTGCTTTTTTAGGAGGTATTACTAACTATGCTTTGTGGTTTGGTGTGCCTGTCCCGCCTGTCGGCAATACGCTTGTTATTGCATTTGTTGTGTTATCATTCTATGCGATTATACGTTATAAACTTATGGATATAAAGATTGCACTTACGCGTACGAGTATTTTGCTTTTCATATATTTTCCGTTACTGGTTTTACCTTATTTATATGGTTATTTAACAAAAAACTGGATTGCGAGTGCTACTTTGATGTGGTTTATAGCTACGGCGGGGTTATTTTTGATATTCAGGCTGGAATCATTATTGGAGACGCAGTTATCACAAAAAGTTAATTCACCTTACAGGTTGGCTATATTAGATAGTCTTACAGGTGCTTATAACAGTTCGTTTTTTAATAAGACCTTTTGTGAGGATATAGATGAAGCACGAAAAAACAAACAGAAACTTTGTTTGGCTTTCATTGATATTGACATGTTCAAAAACATCAACTCATTATACGGGCATCAGGTTGGTGATGAGGTTCTACGTTTATTAGTTAAAATTCTTAAGAAAACACTGCGTGGTGATGATACAGTTTATCGTTATGGGGGAGATGAGTTTCTTGTTACTTTTATCGATACAGGGATTAAAGATGTGGTTATGCTGTCGAAAAAAATATCCGGAATATTTGAAAAAAATCATGCGTCTATCCTGCGGGATGGACAGGATGTTGAAATAAATGCTACATTAAGTATCGGTGTCGCTGAGATGTCTGATGGGGACAGATGTGATACCATATTTAACCGTGCTGAAGCCGCTCTTTTTGAAGCAAAAAAGCAGGGCGGTAACACGGTAGTATCTTAAAATTATAAACCTTAATATTTATGAGTGTTGTCGTAGGGATATTAAAAGAGTCGTATTTTCTTATTTTAAAAATTTCGCCTTATTTATTATTTGGTTTTTTATTTGCGGGGGTACTGCATGTTTTTGTTCGTACTGAGACAATAGCGCGGCATTTGGGTAAGAACAATGCCGGAGCCGTTTTTAAGGCGTCTCTGTTTGGGATACCACTGCCGCTTTGTTCTTGCGGAGTTATTCCTGCGGCGCTTTCTTTGCGAAAAGAAGGGGCAAGTAAGGGGGCTACACTATCTTTTTTGATTTCTACCCCTACCACTGGAGTAGATTCTATTGCATTGACTCTGGTTTTTTTCGGCACTTTCTTTACATTTTACCGTATAGGAGTGTCTTTTCTGGCGGCTATGTCTGCGGGTCTGTTGACGAATTTTTTCGTTTCTAATATTGATGAACAAGAACCGTCTCAGGAGAAAGGAGGCGGGCAGGGTTGTCCTTTATGCCATTTAAGTAAAGAACGCCCACGAAATAAGAGTGTTTTTATTTCAATTAAAGAAATAGTTAATTATGCGTTTGTAGTATTATTAAAAGATTCTTATAGATGGCTTTTATTGGGAGTATTGGCTGGCGGTATTATTTCTTTTTTTGTGCCGCAGAATTTTTTTCGTGATTATATCGGCGGTGGATTTTTTTCTATTGTTATTATGACACTTGTGGGAGTTCCTATGTATATATGCGCCTCAGGTTCAATACCAATTGCGATGTCGTTAATGACAAAAGGATTGACGTTCGGCGGTGTATTTGCTTTTCTTTTTGCGGGTGCGGCTACTAATACTATAACGCTGGCAATGATTTTCAATAAGTTGGGGAAAAGAGCTTTTTTTATATATGTTTTTATAATTATTTCTAACGCTTTGTTTTTTGGGTGGTTGATGAACATTTGTTATGGTACTGCAGGTATTGATTTTGAGTTTGCGAAAGTTTATAATTACGGGTTTCCAGGAGTTTGGGTTGAACGATTTTCGGCCATTGTATTGGTGGTATTGATTTTTTTTAATATAATAAAACAAAATAAAGGAGTTTAGGATGAGGACTAAGGTTATTTTTATATTTTTTCTTACCTGTTTGTTTTTATCAAGCACGATGGTTTTTTCTCAGGAGGGGTATGATGATGTTATTGTGTACGGTAAAAAAGTGACTATACATTATACACTTACTGTTGAGGGTCAAATGATTGACAGTTCGCAAGGCAAAGGCCCCCTTGAATATGTTCAGGGTGAAGGGCAATTGATAAAAGGGCTCGAGAATAGCCTGTTAGGATTACGGGTGAACGATGAAAAAAACATTGTTGTCCATCCGAATGATGCTTACGGCATGGCGAGTGCAGAAAAAGTCATTAAATTACCTAGAAATGTTTTTTTTCAGGGTGTAGATATCCGGCCGGGTCTGCAGGTGCAGGTTATAGCAAGAGGCGGGAGACCGAATATCGGTGCGGTTGAAAATGCCGATAGTCGTTTTGTTACAGTAAATTTCAACCATCCGTTGGCAGGCAAGACACTTACTTTTAAAGTTAAAATCATGTCTGTGGAATAGCTTTTAGCAGAATATGAGATTATCGTTATGTGAGCTTTCCGAATTTGACGATTTTATCTTTCTTGATTCTTCGTTGCGGCTAAAAGAAAGCCGTTCATATTTGTTTGTCAAACCGCTAAAGGTTATTACAGCTTTTTGTTATTCGGATATAGTAAAGTGTTTTTCGGCAATTGACAAACATGTTGATAAAGGTTATTGGATTTCTGGGTATATACAATATGATGCGGGATTGGCTTTTTTGCCGGAACATGAAAATGCGGAAAAATTTCATACGCCTTTGCTTTGGTTCGGTGTATATGAAAACCCCATTGCGGTTACTGGATTAGACGATAGCAGAGCATATAAACCCTATATTAAAGTTTCGGATACGATAACGCGTGCTCATTATTTCGATGTTATAAAAGATATAAAAAAAGAATTGTCGGCAGGCAATACCTATCAAGTAAACTATACATTTCAAAAAAAAATAAAGGCGGACTGCTCGGCTGAGAATCTATATTTTTCATTACGTCAAAATCAGCATACGGAATATTCATGTTTTATTAAAAATCAGTATGGGGCGGCGATATGCTTTTCGCCGGAGTTATTTTTTAGCAGGAAAGATAACCGATTGGTGGCTAAACCGATGAAAGGTACGGTTCCGCGGGGCAATAATATTGAGGAAGACCTCGCGTTGAGTGAGTTTCTTAAAAACGATGAAAAAAATCGTGCCGAAAATTTAATGATAGTTGATCTTTTGCGTAATGATATAGGCCAAGTCACAGAGGCCGGGTCGGTGAAAGTCTTGTCTATGTTCGATATTAGCGGGTATAAGACGTTGTATCAAATGACGTCAACTATAGAAGGCAGGCTAAAAGATGGGATGGGCTATACCGATATATTTAGAGCATTATTCCCATGCGGGTCTGTTACCGGTGCGCCGAAACTTAATACTATGCGTATAATAAAAAAAATAGAAAAAGATAAACGTGGTATATATTGCGGGGCGATAGGTTATATATCCCCTAAAAAGAAGGCTATATTTAATGTGCCGATACGTGTTTTACAGCGTTCAGTAAATGCGCGCGATTGGATTTATGGTGTAGGCAGCGGGATAGTGTAGGATTCTTGCGCGGACATGGAATGGGATGAGATAGAGACTAAAACAAAATTTATTTATGACTGTGTGCCTGATGATTTTGATATTATAGAAACCATGCTTTGTGTTAACGGACGTATATTATATGAGTCAGGTCATAAAAAGAGGATGTTCCGGTCTGCGAAATTTTTTAATTTTCCGCTGGATATTTTGGAGTTAAGCGGATGTTTTGATAATATAAAATTAAAATTTAAGAAAGGCAGATATTTATGCCGGATAACTGTAAACAAAAAAGGTGTTTTAACAAAAAAAACCGAAAGACTCATCGATATAAATGACGCTAAAAGAAAAAGAGTTAAAATATCGAAAGAAGTTATTGAAAAAGAGAATATTTTTTTGCGGCACAAACTTTCATATAGGCCGTGGTATGAACGTTCGGTGGGATTTATTAAAAACGGTATTTTCTGGGATGAGATATTTTTTAATCAAAACGGAGAGTTGTGCGAAGGTTCCAGGAGTAATGTATTCTTGGAGATAAAGGGGCAATTATATACACCGCCGGTTGAATGTGGGCTCTTGAGCGGGTTATTAAGAGAAAAATTGTTAGCCGATAAAAAATGCCGTGAGAAAATTCTTTATAGAGAAGATCTGGAAAGTGCGGATAGGATATTTTGCGGAAATTCTGTAAGGGGACTAAACGAGGTAGACTTGATTGTATGATGTAACGGTTTAAAGATTTTTTATTTCTTCTTCACATTTCAGCAAGTCAGTCATTATGTTTTTATCTATATTTGTGAATACCATCTGTTTTGTGATTTTTTTATAATAATCTATGCTTTTTAATAAGTTTTCTTTAAAGACTTCAAATTCTTTGATTTCATTAGAGATTTTTTTTGCCAGATGTTTTTTGAAATATTCTATATGTATGAATATTTCTTTTATGAACATATTAGGGCGTTTAGTGTCTTTTAATATATCCGTTCTGCCGTATATGTGATCGATCATTTGGTTTAACGTAAGGATATTAGAGAAGTAAGCTATGTTTGGGCCGGGACATATAGCGGGCGTTTGGGTAGGTCCGGTATTTATTTTGTTTTTTATAAGTACTGACGCGCCGAGATCATTGCATATACATGATTTTTTTAATATTAATTCACGTTCTTCTTCTGACGCGAAGCCTTTGGCTTCTTTAAGGCTATAGTATTGGCGTGAAGCAGTACATAGCCCTTTAGGTCCGAACTCATTATTTAGACAAAGATGCCCTTTGGTACATTTTGATCCCGGATGGCCGTTTGCGTTCCGTTTTTGTCTGGCAAGTTCACTCAGTGAATTTGTAAGATTGCTGAATTCAACGCCTAACGGTGATGCGTCACTGAAGGTTATGTCTTTTTCAGATGCTTCAGATATTTTTTTTAAAGTGATATCATCAACATTAGTGACCTCAGGTACAAGAAGGAACGGAGAACACCAGCCTGTTTTATCTACCTTATAATAGTCCATAAGGAATTTTTTTTCTTTGTTTGTGCCTATACCGCCTTGTACTGTAAGATCAAAGTTAATTTCTTTTTTAGGGAAAAGATGTTTTTTTATTTCAAGTGCTTTTGTATATGTAGTTTTTAAAGTATTAAGCAGATTATTTCGTTGAGTTTTAAATTCTTCAAGTATCGGGCCTATAAGGTTTCCGTTTGAAGGGAAAAGGTGTCCGCCGCAGTTTAAGCCTGACTCAATTCTGTATTCTGACACCCAAAGCCCTTTTCTTGCTAGAAATTTACCCTGTGTCATTGCGGAACGAAAATCACTCACTTTTAAAACTATACGTTTTTGCAGTTCGCCTTTTGTGTCTGTGTAAAATTCTTTTAACGTTTCAAGATAGCTGTAAAGTTTGCGGTTAAAGCCGGCAGATAATATTATGGCCGAGTTTAATTTGCTTTTAGCAAAGCCTCTGACTGCGGATAAAGCGTCAGAAAATTCTTTAGGGAGCTTTTCGCCGGTAAATGAACAATTATCTTTATCAAGCTTAACCATTATATTGACGTCTATACTTCCGGGTGCTATTTCTTCGCGCAGTTTATTCTGCATAGACCGCCTTATTGCCATGTTCTTTGTTGCCAGCATTTTCAAGTATGATTTTTTAAGGTTTGAAAAATCAGGTAACATCTCGAAATATTTTGTTATTTCTGTGCCGGTTTCGAAAGCTGACTGTTTAAGTTCTTCAAATTGTTTTTTTACAAGTTTATCAATAAGGTTAAGATAAGCCGTTATTCTTTTGGCGCGGTAGTCATGAACGGCTTTTGTTATAGGGGTATATTCCTGATTATTGGCTTCGGAATGAAATTTTCGCATTTGTTCAATTAAAGTGTCGTCGACAAGGGATATGACGGAGTTTATGCCGTATTTTGCTACTTTTAACGGTGTATCTATGCTGAAACCTGTCCCCATGACAGGGATATGAAATGTATGTGCAGTTGAGTACATTTGATTTAATTTTAGTTTATTATAACATTTTTATAATAGATACCAATTATATCTTTAAAATGAGATTACGCAAGCCTATTCCGGATAATAATATTTAAGAGATTT
>JAQVMQ010000035.1 GCA_028703535.1 Candidatus Omnitrophota bacterium
AATTGTCGCGACACGGACAATTATGGAAGACAACACTAAAACGATAGTCAACGGTAAAACTGCAGATAATAAATTCATTTGTTCACCTTAACCTGTATGCGATATCGATCAACGTTGTTACAAAAACCTTTTTACAAAAATTATCAGAAAAAATACAATTATAGGCGATAGATCTATACCTATATTATACTGAAAAGGTAAGAACTTTCTTATAGGAGCTAAAACAGGTTCTGTGACTTTATGAAGAAACTGGACAATACTATTATAAGGGTCAGGATTAACCCAGCTTATAAGCGCGCGGATTATTATCAGCCAATAGAATATGGTTAATACTAAATTCAGTATCTCCGCAACCGCACCTATTAAATTACTTAATATAAACATTGATTAGTATCTTTAAATTTACGACAGTAAATTATATGGCATTATTATACATTTATCAACCTTTTTATTAGCTCTTAGCCTTAAGTTATTAGCAAAAAAAAACAATTTAAACTATTCACTATAAACTGACACTAACGGCTAACAGTTTTTTAAAGACGTTCTTTATATAGTTCATAAACTATTTTCGATATTTGCGCAATAGCTTCTTTAGCCTCTTTATACGTTTTAAATTTATGAGTAAAGACACAGATTAAATAATCACCTTCAGGGGAAAAGACTATTCCGGCGTCATGGACGACGCTTCGTTCAAGGCCCGTTTTATGCGCGATAGGCATATTGGGTAAATATTTTGGTATCCTATCACGCACCTTCTGCTTCTTCAATATCTCTATAGCAAAATCAGACAAGTCATTTCTTACAAGCGCATGTCCATACAAAAGCTGCAAGACTTTGGATACATCGTTAACCGTAGTATAGTTTTCAATACCCTTACGCCGAGAAGAAAAATCCATCATATCCCGTGCTAGTATACTATCGTTAAAACCTAAATATTTGAAACTGTCCGCTATATACTCTCTGCCTAAAATATTTATCACTTTATTAGTCGCGCTATTATCCGAAAAGGCTATCATCAACTCAAGCAGTTCTTCAAGTTTAAGCTCAACCGGTAATTTTTTTGCCTTAAGTACCCCCGATCCACCAGTTATATCTTTCCTATTGATGAGAAATGAATCACTTAAAGATATCTTGCCTTCATCAATAGCTTTGAATACCGAACCCAACAACGGAAGCTTTATGATACTTGCCGCAGGCATCGGCCTATCAGGCAAACGCACCGCGGTTATATCTTTATATTTAAGATCTTGGATCAAATAGCTTACCTGAAAAGGCAATTTATCACATATATCGGACAATTCAGTATCTATATCTTTATAAAGATTTACATATACGGCCCGTGCGGAATAAGAATGGTAAAATACCGCGACCAAGATTATGAAAAATACATATAATGATAAACGTATGATTTTTTTGATCATTTTTAAATTTATTATTCTCTGATTTTGTTTATTATATAATTTGAATCATAGGAAAAACTAAAAACCAAATATTTTTCAAACTAAGAATTTAAAAATTCTTTCGTTAAATAAAATTAAAGTTATTCCAACATTCTCTCACGCGGGTCAGAACGCCACTCATGTCCCGCGACTATTATCCCAGCAAACAAAGTGTATAATAGCCAATCTCGCCCGATCAACACTATAGCAAGCCATGAATAACCACCATATGGAGCTTTTAGTTCAGTTATCAGACCTTGAACTATTGATAATCCCAAGAATAAAGGTATTACCCAACAGATAAAAAAATCCCATATACGATATGTTTTTGCCACACTATGCTTATTAATATGCATTCTTAATTTTTCCGCTCCATAGACCCAGCCTATAAGTATACACTCAAAGAATCCCGCGATGATAAGTCCATACTGCATAATAAAATGATCAACGATATCTATCCATAAAAAACTTCCCTGCATACAAAAGATAATACTGCCAAGAAAACCGGTAACGCATAAAGTGGAAACCAAACTGCCTCGTTTATGATGAAATTTATCTATCCCGGCGGACGTAAACGCTTCTACTATGGAAACAGCTGAAGATAAACCGGCTATCACCAACGCGCCAAAAAATAAAACGCCGAAAAGATTGCCAAAATGCGGCATCATTGATATTACTTTTGGATATACAATAAACGCAAGCCCTATGGACTCAGCTACTATCTCAGAAAACGGTTGGCCCGTTGTATGGGCCATATATCCTAAAACAGCGAATACACCGAACCCGGCAAAAACAGAAAAAATACAATTAACTAATCCGATAATAAAAGAATCACGAGTTATTTGACTTTTAGGCGGCAAATATGACGCATACGCTGTCATTATACCAAACCCTAAACTTAACGAAAAGAATATCTGGCCAAATGCGTCAAGCCAGACGCGCGGCGACTTCAACCGCTCAAAATCGGGTGTAAGATAAATTGATATACCTTCACCAGCACCCGGAAGTCTTACACTCCAAAAAACAACAATAGCCATTAAAATAAATAATATGGGCATGAATATTTTGTTAGCCCGTTCAAGACCTTTTTGTACACCTTTAAAGACAACCAACCAGCATAAGAACCACACAACAGCTAAACTTAAAAATATAGGCATTACTATCGTGCCTAGCTCAAACGGGTTTTTACTTGCCAGGACAGACGATGCCTGAAGAAAATCATTAAAAAAGAAATTACCCGTATCCTGGCCCCAGCTAAGGTTAAACGAATAAACAAAATAATTTATACACCAACCTATAATTACGGAGTAATAGCACATTATGCCGAACATTATAAATATTACTTGCCACCAGCCAAGCCATTCCCATTTTCTGGATATACTGGCAAAACTTGCCGGCGCCGAACCGCGCATCTTATGGCCAATACCTATCTCAAGTATCATCAATGATATACCGACGACGAACAACGCAACAAAATACGGTATCAAAAACGCACCACCGCCGTTTTTATAACAAAGATAAGGAAAACGCCAAATATTGCCCAGCCCTATAGCCGACCCCACAGCCGCAAACAAAAAACCTATATGTGATTTCCATTTGGCCCTATGATGCGCTAAATGCTGATTAGACATACTTTTTTTCCCTTTTTTAATCACTTATCACTAGTGACTCTGGAAACATTAACTCAATTATATAGCCAGTCCCGAGAACACAATGAACGGAACGTAACTAACGACTAATTAATTATACACGATTATTGAATTTTCTTGTAATAGAAATTACGTCACGAGAAATAGCGTCTTTTAATTTGGATCTATCAGCAAACTTACGTTCATTGCGTATTTTTCTTAAAAAAAACAGTTTTATCTCATCACCCACGATCTCACCGTCAAAGCCTATAATATGCGCTTCAAGCAACTCATCAAAATGTTTTCCTATAGTAGGCCGTCGGCCGATATTAACAGCCGCCAAATAAGTTTTACCGGCAACTTCTACTTTCCCTGCATAGACACCCGATGACGGTATCACGTACCCATCATAATCTATATTGGCGGTAGGGAATCCTAAAGTTTTTCCAATACCTTTACCGCTAATCACGGTACCTCTGACAAAATACTCACGCTGCAAGAATTTTTCTGCTTCAGCAAACTCGGCCCGCCTTATAAGCCGACGAATTAACGTACTGCTTACTATCCGTCCATGGAATTCTTTCTTTTTAAACACCTTGAGTTTTATATCATTTGAAACACAGAACTTTTTTATAAAATTTATATCGCCGCTACCGTTTTTACCGAACCTAAAGTCACTGCCTAACAATAAACAATCTATGCTATTACTTGGAAAACTGTATTTCAGAAAGTCTTCTTTCGATATATTAAGAAATTCTTTTGTTACCTGCATCTCCCAGATGCACGGTATACCGTAATTGCTGATGAATTCCATTTTATCTTTAGCATCCATTAAATATCCACAAAATTCTTTATGAATAAATTTTTCCGGCAGATCACTGAAAGTTATCACCAATGGGGTCAGACGATATTTAATTGAGTAATATTTTAGCTTTTCCAGAATAAACTTATGTCCACGATGTATACCGTCAAACACACCTATGGTTGCAATATATCTACCGTTTCTATGCGGCAAGCCTGCGAAGACAATTCTCATTTATACCTTCCAGTTCAACAGCGTCTGTTAATTTAAAATCACCTATGCCCAACCGTCTGATCATTGTTATATGCGCGCCACACGATAACCGCGCGCCTATATTTTCAGCCAATTTACGTATATACGTGCCTTTTGAACAATGCACATAAAAATGCACGTATGGCATTTCAATATTTTCAACTCGTATATCATGGATAATTATTTTACGTGCCGAACGTTCAACTTCAATGCCCTTTCTTGCCAGCTCGTACAACCGTTTACCTTTAACGCGAATAGCACTGACCATAGGCGGAACTTGCTCTATCTCACCTTTAAATGAAAGACAAGCCTGTTTGATATTCTCAAGGCTAATAGAAGAAAAATCTTTTGTTTCAAGTAATGTACCCTGAGAATCTCCCGTGGTAGTAGTTTCGCCAAGTTTAAAAGTACTGAAATATTCTTTGTCAAACCCTGAAAACTTTGGAAAAAGTTTCGTTGCTTTGCCTACCAATAATATAAGCAGGCCTTCAGCTAACGGATCTAAAGTGCCGGCATGCCCGATCTTACGTATCTTGAGCTTATCCCGCGCATAATCCACAACATCATGGCTCGTCATACCGGTAGGTTTATTAACTAAGATTATCCCTTCCATATCTTATCTTCCCATAAAGATGTCAATAACTATTGTCGTATCTCTTACACAAATTGAGAATCAATAAAACGTATAACATTACTTTCCACATCACTGAGTTTACCTTCTATAAGCGCGCCACTGGCATTTTTATGGCCGCCGCCGCCAAAAAAAGACGCCGTCTTGTTAACATTGAATTTCAATCTCGATCTGAAATTTACCCGTATAACACCTTTCTTAATCTCTTTGAACAAGACAAAGACCTCCACATCTTTTAATAAACGCATAAACGAAAATATTTTCTCAGGTAGATCATAATCCATATTTTTCCAGTCAGGCACACTCACCCAAGAAACCTTTTTATTTTTGGTCAACTTTATTGATGCCATTATCTTACTCATATATTTAATATCATCTAATACACACAAGCTATTTAAATGCCCGAAAATAACGTCAGGCCTTACTCCAAACTTAATGATGTCAGCAACAGCCTTATAAGTCTGTGCAGTGGTATTCGGGTATATGAACCCGCCTGTATCTGTTACCATGCCGACATATAAAGATACAGCTATGGTTTTATTCATTACACCCAGTTTGCGAGATAAAAGATATATCTGCTCACAGGTCGAACTGGCATCAGGCACAACCCAATTGGTATTGCCAAAAAAAGTATTGCTGACGTGATGGTCTACATTAATAATTTCAGAAGCATGATCTTTTAAAGCCTGCATATTACCCGCACGTGAAAAATCCGAACAATCAAGAAACATTACCGCATCATATTTCTTCGCCGGAAGTTTATGGCGTATCGACTTAATACCCGGCATGAAATGATAATTAGCGGGAGTTATGTCGTTGTTAATAATGTCAGCTTTTTTGCCCAGACATCTGAGCAATTCACGCATAGCAAGTTCTGCGCCCAAGGCGTCCCCCTCAAGATTAACATGCGCGGTTATAAGAAACGTTTTGTTTTTTTTTATCGCGTTAATTATTTTATTCATATTATTCCTCGTCATCGTCAGCTGCCCGTCCGGGTTTTTCTCTTTCTATAACATCCTCTATTTTTTTAAATATATCGACACTATATTTCAAAGTGTCATCATGTATAAATCTAAGGTCCGGCAGGATCTTAAGGTGCAATTTATTGCCTAAATGAGCACGGATAAGATTTTTCATCCGCTTAAGAGCGTTCTGTGCCTGTTTAAGATTATTGTCATCTAAAATGCTGAAATAGACTTTACTTTCACGAAGATCGCGTGTTGTATCGACATTTGTTATCGACAAAAAAGTCAAAGCAGGATCATCCACATCGTCCCTCAAAACCGACATAAGCTGTCTTTGTATCTCTTTATTTACTTTATCCATTCTAAGCGGCATAGTCCCTCCAGACAGTATTATTGTATACCTAGTTTTTTATATATTTTCATAATCTCACTTATTTCCGCCGATTTATCCTTCAAACGTTTGTCTATTTTAGCATAAAGCAGGGCTTCCAGCAATTTACCATAAATACGCACAGGCACAATATTTAAGCGTATGAGGTCAGAACCGCGGACCATCACCTTTATCCCGGACAGTTCCTCCAGAAAAAGTTGGATATTACCTGCTATGTTCTTATCTTCATAGTAATATGCAAGAAAAAAAAGTATAGCTTCATAACTAAAAAGGTCAAGTATCTTAAATATCTTACTTGGTGTGCTGAGCTTTTTAAGTTTGGCCATGGCTTTTAAATGTTTATTTATAGATAACAATATAAGTTCTTCACCTTTCTTAAAGCCATACAATTTAAGCATACTGCTAAGCGTTCGTTTAGGCAATTTATAGGTCAAAACAGAAAAATATACCAGCCATTCAGTTATTTTCCGTTTATCCAGTATCTTTGCCCGATAAGTCTTGAGTACCTTAGCTATACGCCTTAACAACAAAACATCGTCTTTATCAAATTTTATCTCATTTGATAAAAAATCAAAACCACAGATATCGTCCACCCTTTTTAGACACTTCACCGGATCAGGCTCATCTAATATAAGTTTCATTTCATCATATAATCTATGCGGATGTATATTCAGCAGTGCACGTTTTTTTATAGCGTCTTTTGCTAATTTTAAAGTATGAGATTCAAATTTAAAACCAAACCTGTTCTCAAATCTTATACCCCGCAATATACGTGTTGCGTCGTCAGTGAAACTTGCATCATGCAAGGCTCTCAGAACCTTGCTCTTAAGGTCTTTTTGACCGCCGCATATATCGATCAATTCCCCAAAAGTCTTTTCATTTAAATCCACTGCCATAGTATTTATAGTAAAGTCACGACGAGCCATATCATCTTTTAGATGAGAAACTGATACCGTAGGCAACGCGCCCGGCTTTTTATATTCTTCGTTACGTGCCGTAGCAAAATCCACTTTATGGTTAGGCACAAAGACTGTCGCTGTCCTGAACGTTTCATGTTTTTTAATCTCGCACTTAAAGTGGCTTGCCGCATGTTCGGCGAAAGATATAGCGTCATCTTCAACTACTATATCAAGATCTATGTTACTGTTTGTCCCCAGTATTATATCTCTGACACTACCGCCTATGAGATAGAGTCGCGCGCCTTTCTTATGCGCCAATTTTGAGAGTATAACCAAAATGTCAAAAGCTTCTTTATTTATTTTTTTCAATCCATGCACCATAAAACACCTCACTTCGCACGCGGATGAAATTTATTATGTATATCTTTCAACCGCTTTTGGTTAATATGCGTATATATCTGCGTCGTTGTTATACTGGCATGCCCCAGCATTTCCTGCACGCTTCTTAAATCCGCGCCATGTTCAAGTAAATGCGTAGCAAACGAATGCCTCAACGTATGCGGACTTACAGTTTTTTTTATACCGCATTTGGCTACATTACTTTTTATCATTTTCCATATACTTTGCCTAGTTAAATTTCTTCCGCCCTGCGCCAAGAATAAATGAGCGGAAAGTTTAGAACCTAGAAGTTTCGGTCTGGCAAAATTTAAATATTTATCTAAATACTGCCGCGCAGCCTGGCCAACAGGCACAATGCGTTCTTTCGACCCTTTACCCTTACATTTCATAAAACCCACGTCCATATCTATATCAGAAAACCGTAAAGAAACAAGCTCAGAAACTCGCAATCCTGTCGCATACAATATTTCCAGAATAGCTCTGTCCCTTATGCCTTGCGATTTTTTAGCGTCCGGCGCCCTTAGAACAGACATAACTTCGCTAAAATTAAGAAAATCAGGTATTTTCTTATCTACTTTTGGAGTTATTAAAAGATCTGCCGGATCAGTTAAAACAATCTTTTCGCGTAAAAGAAATTTATGAAAATTTTTTAAAGTTGATACTACTCTGCATATACTTATCGGCGCGCATTTTTCACGTAAAGAAAACAGGAAATTTGTTACATCTTTGCGTGTTATATTCTTGAAATCTGTTATTTTATTCGTTTTAAGGTAATCCACATATTTACGCAAGTCACGGCTATAGGCCAGTATAGAGTTAGTTGACAATCCTTTTTCTACCCTTAAATAATCTAAAAATACTTCTACATATGTTTCCATTTAATCAATTTATTGTTAATATCTAAAAAAACGGGTTATTATTACGTTCATCCCCTATAGTAGTGTCAGGACCATGCCCAGGAAAAACTCTGACATTGTCGTCTAGAACAAAAAGCTTGTTACGTATAGCCGATAAAATTTGAGTTTGCGAACCTTTATAAAGGTCTGTTCTGCCTACTGACGAACGAAACAACGTATCACCGCTAAACAACCAATCCCCGATTTTCAAACATACGCCACCGGGTGTGTGCCCCGGTATATGTATAACGTCTATATTATAGTCTATAAACTTCACTTTATCTTTATAGACTATACCTTCACGTTCAATGACAAACGGCAGGCGTATCATAAACGCACCGTTAAGCTCAGCACTTGTCAGAAGCTCTTTATCTTCGTTATGCACATAAAACGGCCAATCAACCTCATTTAACCCGCCTATATGATCCCAGTGAGCATGCGTTAATAAAACAAATTCTATTTTTATATCATTTTTCTTTATAAAATCCAAAACTGATTTAGAAGGGGACGGCAAATCAACTATAAATGCCTTTTTGGTAATTTCATCGTAGACCAGATAGGC
Source organism: Candidatus Omnitrophota bacterium (assembly GCA_028703535.1). Lineage (GTDB taxonomy): Bacteria > Omnitrophota > Gorgyraeia > Duberdicusellales > 4484-171 > JAQVMQ01. The sequence goes on from JAQVMQ010000035.1 coordinate 8,865, forward strand.
ATTTGTTGATAATATACCAATCTCAAAGACTTTAAGAACTAGATCATCCATATATTATTCGACAAACCAAACCTGAGCTTTACTAAAGGAAAAGTTCCTGTCAAACTCACGTCTGATCTTTTCGATTTCCTTTATCAATTTCATACGAGCGACATACCCCATCGATCTATCATCTTTTATCGCTTTACTTATATCGTTAAGCTGTGTAAGTATAGGTTTAAGACCGGCTTTACCTTCGTCATTTAGAATATCCGTTATCTGTTCCATATTCATTATAGCCTCATCTATCGCGCGTTTAGATCGTTTATAGCTTAATCCCGAGTCCAAGGACACTTTCAACTCATCCAACCAGCCTCTGACATACAAAAAATAATCGACATACGCTTCAGACGTAGGTTTATCCCCATAATCCTTAAAATCGACATAGACCTGGATGTCCTCTTCCTGCTTTTTTTGTCTAATGAATTTCCTACGTAATGATGTACAACCCGACGAAACCATAATAGATGAAATAAGTAATAAAATAATGTATTTTCTCATGTTGTATATTATATCATATTATTTCGGATTATAAAGACGCCTAGAATCAGACAAAAAATCAGCTTAATTGATTGTCAACATTTGTTCCACCACAGGTATCGATCCAACAGTGTTCACCACCCAAGGCATCAACTCGTGAGATAGCGTCGCAACAACTCAATACCGCTTGTTCGGGATTAAGTTTTATTTTGGTAGTTTCAAGACTAACCCATTTCTTTTTCATAAAGTCATTCTAACATAAGGACATTAAAAAAAAACTTAAATTTTATTGTTAGATGAGTATTTAACCTTCATAAGATACAGTCCCTTAGCCGGCACAGGGTTATTGCTGTAATTAGTTTTACCCTTTATTATTTCTCTGGCATGTTTTAATGTTATATTCTCTGTCGAACATTTAAGTAAAAACGCGACAATATTACGTGCCATATACATCAGAAAACCGTCTGCTTCTATATCAATTGATATAACACGTCCTTTTTTTCTTATATTGATATCTTTGACCGTACGAACACATGTCTCATAACGCGAGGCGTCTTTCGCAAAAACTGAAAAATCGCGTCTACCTATTAATAACTTTGAGACCTTAATCATTTTATCTATATCAAGTCTATTAGGATAATGATAAACAAAATCTTTTTTCAATATCGAGAGTTCTTTCGAATTATCTATCATGTAACGGTATATTTTTGATTTAACCGAAAAACGCGCATGAAAATCTAACGGCATAGATCTTACTTTCTTTATCCTGATATCTTCGGGTAGAAATGAATTCAACGCCCGTTTGATATTTTTAAGTGGGATGTTAGTTGTGATTTTGAAATTCGCGCAATGGCCTAAAGCATGCACACCTTTGTCCGTGCGCGAAGAATAAGTTAATCTTATATCTTGTTTAAAAAGACGGTTGATAGCACCTTCTATCTCTTTTTGGACAGTATTCTCAAAAGAGTTTTTCTTGTTTTGAACCTGAAATCCGAAATAGTTCGTGCCGAGATATTCTGTTTCGATAAAAATATTGCGCATAAGAAAACTGGATAAGCCGGAATATTAAAATACTCAAAAAAACCGCTGCTAAACCAATTTTTCCGCTATCTGTACAGCGTTAAGCGCTGCACCTTTACGAAGGTTATCGGCTACACACCATATCCAGAATGTGTTTTCTTCAAACGGATCTTTACGTAGTCGGCCGACGTATACCAGGTCTTTGTTCTCTACATCAAGCGGCATAGCGTAATCGCCCTGCGCTTTAGCAAAAACAACACCTTCGGTGTTCTCAAAACACTCTGTTACCTGGTCAAGTGTCACTTTCTCTTTTGTAGTAAAATATACTGCTTCTGAATGTGCACCGAATACCGGTATACGCACGCATGTAGTTGATATTCTAATATCACTGTCATCAAATATCTTATGTGTCTCTTTGACAGTCTTCCACTCTTCACTTGTAAAATTCGCATCACCAAATCCGCCTATCTGCGGTATAGCGTTAAAAGCAATTTGTGCCGAAAATGGGCTTTTTGTCTTATCATAAACCACTCGATCAATATCGCGATAAGATGTTTCGGCTGAGTTTTTTTCACCTAACGCTTTTGTCTCCTGCCAAAGCGCCTCGGCTGCTGAGCGGCCGGCACCTGATGTCGCCTGGAATGTCGTTAACACTATCTTTTCAAGACCGAATTTTTTTTGTATTCCGGATAAAGCTGTTACCATCTGTATGGTCGTACAGTTAGGATTAGCAATTATACCTTTATTATTCTTTATAGTATCAGCATTAACTTCAGGAACAACCAGAGGGACGTCTTCTTTTAATCTGAAATCAGAACCGTTATCGATCACTACCGCACCGGCTTTAACCGCTTGTGGTCCGTAAACAACAGCCGCGCCCGTTTCACCTTCTGTACCGGCAAAAAAAACTATGTCCATACCTTCAAACGCATTGTCGGATATAGCTTCAACATTATATGTCCTATTATCAACCATCATTTGTCTTGCGCTACGCGCAAAGATCTTCAATTTACCGACAGGGAAGTTTCTCTGCTTCAAACATCTCAGCATCTCAACACCCACAGCCCCTACACCAACTAATGCGATATTATATTTTTTCATTTTTTCTCTTTTTAGTTATCGGTTCCATCCATTGTACGGCAGACTTGCTTAATATCAGAAGTTCCTTTTTTTCTGACATTTCCGTTATCAACCTGAATGACCGTATATTTTCTATGTTACTTACTTTAGCGTCAGTTACCGCGATGAATTTCTCGTCTTTAGAGTTCAGCGAATCTATAATTCGCATGCCTTCATATAAATAGACCATGCCTTCAATAACGCAATGATCTCTGCATATTATCCTCACTTCAACTTTCTTTTTCGGCACTTTCATTTCGTTACCCCCTGTCCCTTAACCCACGAAACTAAACCTCCGTAAGTGATTATTTCCTGCAAAAACTCCGGAAAAATCTGTGTTGAAAATTTATCATTAGTGCTTACATCTTCTATAATACCTCTTGAAAGATCAACTTCAAGCAAATCTTTTTCTTTGATCTTGAACGCGTCTTTAAGCTCGATTATCGGTAGTCCGATGTTTATAGCGTTACGAAAAAATATGCGCGCGAAACTTTCAGCTATAACAAGGCTTATCCCACACCCTTTAATACTTACCGGCGCGTGCTCACGGCTTGAGCCGCATCCGAAATTCTTACCGGCAACAATTATATCGCCCGGCTTAACTCGGTTAATAAAATCTTTATCAATATTTTCCATACATTTTGAGCCCAGAAATTTCGGATCCTGCGAGTCAAGATACGTCGCAGCGATTATATCGTCTGTGTTTATATCGTTACCAAACCTGTGGGCATGCCCTTTAATGATCATATTCGTCACTCTCTATTTTAACTCTTCAGGATGCGTTATATTACCCGTAAGCGCACTTGCCGCAGCAACAGCCGGAGACGATAAATAAACAAAACTCTCCGGGCTGCCCATACGTCCTATAAAATTTCTGTTAGTCGTGGCTATCGCCGACTCACCTTTATCCAATATCCCCGAATGGCCGCCTAAACAAGGGCCACAAGTCGGTGAACTGACTATACAGCCGGATTCGGCAAATATTTTAAGCAAGCCTTCTTTTTCGGCTTGACGATAAATAGCATAACTGCCAGGAAAAATAATAGTGCGTACACCTTTTTTGACCTTACGGTTCTTCAATATTTTGGCAGCAACACGTAAATCAGTTATACGCCCGTTAGTGCATGAGCCTATTACAGATTGCTGAATCTTTATTTTTTTAAGGCTCTCTACCGGTTTGACATTACTTGGTAAATGAGGACATGCTACCTGCAAAGACATGCCCGTAACATCTATCTCTATAATTTCAGAATAAGACGCATCTTTATCACTGTAGAGTTTTTCCATCGACTTGTTAAACTTAAATTTACTACCCTGCACAACTTTTAAATATTTATATGTTAATTCGTCCGGTTCAATTACACCCGCCTTACCACCTGCCTCTATTGCCATATTGGTCATAGCAAGTCTGTCGTCCATGGATAATTTCCGTATAACAGGGCCTGAAAATTCCATCGCCTGATATAATGCGCCGTCAACACCTATCTTACCTATAGTGGCAAGCATAAGATCTTTGCCGGACAGCCATTTGGGCATCTTGCCTTTATATACAAATTTTATTGTCTGCGGGACTTTAAACCAGCATTTTCCTGTATGCATGGCAACGGCTAAATCAGTCGAACCCACTCCGAAAGATGCGGAACCGATACCGCCGTAAGTGCAAGTATGCGAATCTGCGCCTATAACCAGTTTGCCCGGCTGAACAAGGCCTGCTTCAATATTAAATACATGCTCTATACCGCAGTTATTTATATCATAGAAATGCTTTATTTTATATTTTTGAGAAAAATCACGTAAAAGTTTAACGTTGTTCGCGGCGGTCTTATCACGTGCCGGCAGAAAATGGTCACATATAAAACCTATTCTGTCAGGGTATGCTACTTTATCAAATCCGGCATTATTGAATGCTTTGACCGCAAGCGGCGCGGTAATGTCGTTACCGAAACAAAAATCAACTTTAGCGTGAACAAAATCACGTAAAGTCTTATCGTCAGTATGCGCTTTTAAAATTTTTTGTATTATAGTTAAACCCATCGCAGTAAATGTTTTAGTAAGATTAAATACGTTTGATCAAAACAGACGCGTTGTGACCGCCAAACCCTAAAGAATTACTCATTGCGGCATCGACTTTAATCTTTAATGCCTCGTTAGGCGTGTAAAAAAGGTCACATTCCGGGTCAGGTGTCTCATAATTTATCGTCGGTGGTATCAATTCATTTTTTATAGCAAGGCAACACGCGATAAATTCTACACCGCCGGCTGCACCTAACATATGGCCTGTCATAGATTTAGTCGAGCTTATCTTAATATCTTTAGCCGTACTGCCGAAAGCAAGTTTCATTGCGGCTGTTTCCATCTTATCGTTAAGCTGAGTACTCGTACCGTGCGCATTAACATAAAAAGAACTGGACATATCCAAACCACTTTCTCGCAAAGCTATTAACATCGCTTCCGATGCCGGTATACCGCTTGCGTCAGGTGCAGTTATATGATACGCGTCGCATGTCGCGCCATAACCGACAACTTCGGCATAGATAAACGCGCCGCGCTGTTTGGCATGTTCATACTCTTCAAGAATGACAGCACCGGCCCCTTCAGCCATAACAAACCCGTTACGATCTTTATCAAACGGTCTGCTTGCTTTCTGCGGCTCGTCATTACGTGTAGACAATGCTTTTAATGCACAGAATCCGCCTATGCCTAAAGGCGTAATTGCCGCTTCCGTACCGCCGCATACCATAGCTTTAGCTCGTCCGCACTTTATCGCTTCAAAAGCTTCACCGATAGCGTGCGTACCGGAGGCACATGCAGTTACCGGACAATAGTTCACACCTTTCAAACCGAGCCGTAT
>JAQVMQ010000079.1 GCA_028703535.1 Candidatus Omnitrophota bacterium
CTTAAGCGGTGAAGATCTGGCTTATGTTAACGGCGGTTTTTCTATTGTATTTAATGCAGATCATTCAGGTGTTGATGGGCAGACGGTATATTTGGATGATATTAAGTTTTCTTATGTTGAGAGTTTGGGCATAGAAGAAACAGGTTCTAATTTTCCATTTTATGTATATGCGGATTCTACTTCATTAGATAACCACTTTATTCCAAGCGGTTTCATGCCGGCAACTGCCGCACGTGACATTAAATTAGATACAAGATGGCAGAATCTACCTTTTAGCGGAGACACTTGTATAAGAGTTCAGTACGAGAATGTATCCGGCACAAGATGGGCAGGCGTTTACTGGCAGACACCTGCAAATAATTGGGGTTCTGTAGCTAACGCAGGTTTTAATCTTCAGGGCGCAACAAAGTTAACTTTCTGGGCACGCGGTGATAAGGGCGGCGAGATAGTGACTGAATTTAAGGTTGGCGGTATAGCAAGCGGTGAGTATGCGGATTCTGATAGCGCAAGCTTGACTAACGTTACATTAACAGATGAATGGCAGAAATATGAGATTGACTTACGCGGTCGTGATTTATCATATATCATCGGCGGTTTTTGCTGGGCAACAAATATTGATGTCAACGATCCTGAAGGTGTAGTGTTTTATATAGACGAAATTAAATTTGAGAAATAGTATTTAACAGTTACCCCCGAAAAATATTTTTCGGGGGTAATATTTTATTTGAGGTAAGTAGTGGATTTTAAGAAGAAAATAAGTTGTGTTAGCTTTTGTTTATTATTGATTCTTTCTGTAATCGGCTGTAAAGTTGAAGATCAATCTTTTAACGGAGACTTTTCAGATTATGCTGAACAACAGCAAGGCTCGGCTGATGCCGATGATAATGAGTCATCTGTTCAGGAGCAGCCGGTTGTTACGGAACCTGCTAAACTTATGTTGCCCGGTCAAACGGATTTAAAAATAAATAAAAATGAAGAAGGCGGTTTTTATCTTACACTTAACGGTGAGCCGTTTATTATTAAAGGTATAATATATAACCCTACGCCTATAGGTAAGGGGTATACTTATGATTTTTATTCCGATCCCGCTAAGCCGTGGATGATTGACGGTATATTAATGAAGGAAGCAGGAGTAAATTGTGTGCGTGTTTATTCCGCAGGGTCAGATCTTCAAAAAGTACGGGAGTTTGTCCATGATATGTATGAGAATTTTGGTATTTATACTATAGTAAGCGATTGGCTTGGGCTATGGGCATTGCCATCAGCGAATTATGCGGATATTGAATTTCAAAACCGCATAAAAGATAATGTGGTTAATGTAGTTAGAACACTTAAAGATGAACCCGGTGTTTTAATGTGGATATTGGGTAATGAGAATAACTATACTTTCTCAGGTAAAATCGGATTTTGGACGTCGCCTGAAATAGAACAAATCGAGTCTTTACGCGACAGGATATTGAAGAAGGCGGAAATATATTATACTTTTGTAAATGACGTTGCCAAAGAAATAAAAAAAATAGACAATAGACACCTTATATCTTTGAGTAACGGAGAGACAAGCTATCTTGATATAGCATCCAATGTGTGTACAGATATAGATACATTATCAATAATATCTTATCGCGGCAAGAAATTCGGCAATCTTTTTCGAAACGTAAAGAGCTCTTTTGATAAACCTGTTTTTTTATCCGAGTTTGGTGCTGATTCTTACGACGCGTTTGAAGGTAAACCTTCACAGGAACATCAAATCGAGTATTTACAAGCACAATGGGATGATATAAAAGAAAATATGGTTAGTGATACTAATTTTTCAGGCAATTGTATTGGCGGTATAGTTTTTGAATGGACAGATGAATGGTGCAAACATGACCATAATTTTCAAGAAGGCTGGAGTATCCATAACACCGAGGGCGGCTGGTCTGAAGGTGCATACTATTTCGATATACGGGTTGATGGCAATATGAATATGAATGAAGAATGGTTCGGGATCATGGAGCTTAGCCCGGAAATTGATGCTAACGGGATAAACACGCGAGTGCCTAAGTTGTCTTATTATAAACTTCGCCAGATGTATACAGGTCAGCCTATGCCTGAGATAGTTAAGGAAAATGATTTACCCGGCATGACAGAGCATATGGATGAGGCTGTCTTTGAATAATCTTTACGCTTAAATATATAATTTGTTCAGGGTGGTGGCGTAGCGTTTTTTTCTGTTTTGGATAGAAGCGTTTGGCTTTATCATTGTATTAATTTATATGTTTTTGCAATATGTATGAGTTTATTTCTGTAATATAAATGAAATTATTTGACTATTTAGCGCTTTGCGTATAAAATCATATTTTATAATTTTTCTTGGGACAATATATAACATATATAAATTAAATACTGGGAGTTTTTAAATGTCAAAAAAATTACGACGTGGTAAAATGAGATGGAACCGCCGTAAAAGAAAGCATAAAGGCCGTAAACCTTGCAAAGGGTAAAACTATCTAATTAGACTGCGAAAAGTTTGGTATCGGTAGTTTTGGGAAATTATGAATATATTTACTTTAATAAAAGAAGATATTAATACTATTTTTCATGAGGATCCTGCTGCCCGTAATATTTTTGAAGTTTTATTCTGTTACCCCGGACTTCATGCTATATGGTTCTACCGGATAGCTCATTTTTTCTTGGTAATAAGACTTAAGTTGATTGCGCGTTTTATATCTCATATTGCACGCTTTTTTACCGGGATAGAGATTCACCCCGGCGCTAAAATAGGGCGCAGATTTTTCATTGATCATGGTATGGGTGTAGTAATAGGTGAGACGGCTGAAATTGGTGATGATGTGCTGCTATATCAAGGTGTTGTATTGGGCGGTGTCTCATTAAAGCATACAAAACGCCATCCGACATTAAAGGATCGTGCCGTTATAGGTGCCGGTGCTATTTTGTTGGGACCTATAACTATAGGAGAAAACGCAAAGATCGGTGCGGGTTCGGTTATAATAAAAGATGTACCGGACGGTGCTACTGCCGTAGGTGTGCCCGGCATGATTATTGTTGATAAAGAACATAAAAATGTCAGTGGTGTTGATTTAGATCATAACAAATTACCCGATCCGGTTATTGAGGTTTTACATAGACTTGAGAAAAGAATCGAGGGATTGGAATCAAGAAATAATTAGATATTTATGAAGACAATACAAGAGATTAATGAAAAGATACGTACAGGTAAAGTCGTCGTAGTTACAGCAGAAGAAATGACTGACATTGTACGTAGTAAAGGTGCAAAGGAAGCAGCAGCAGAGGTGGATGTCGTTACTACCGCGACTTTCGGGCCTATGTGCTCTTCGGGTGTCTATCTTAATATCGGCGGGGCTACGCCTAAAATAAAACTTGGCGGAGGTACGGCATTTATTAATGATGTGCCGGCCTAT
>JAQVMQ010000080.1 GCA_028703535.1 Candidatus Omnitrophota bacterium
ACTTTCGGATCTATTATAGAATTAAAACCAAACAAAACGTCATCTGCCGTAAACTCAACACCGTCATGCCATTTAACACCTTTGCGCAAATGAAATGTTATAACCAACCCATCGTCGCTTATATCCCAATTTTCAGCCAAATCCCCAATAATAGTAAGATCTGTATCATACTTCACCAATCCATTAAAGATAAGCCCTGAGATATCATGTGAGGCGCTATCTGAAGCAAGCATTGGGATAAGGTTACTCGGCTCGGCAGAAGCCGCGACAACGATTGTATCGCCATTAGCATTTTCCCTGGCAAAGGCATTACCTAAAAGAAATGTCTGAAAAAAAATAAATATTATAAATAATAATTTATATCGAAATGTATTCATGAAATCTTCATAATTTAAATTTTCATTGTCTCCACATATTCAGAAAAAAGAAGAATCTTTTTAGAATCTTCAGGTTTAAAAATAAATTGCTCCACATCTTTAGACATCTGCTCAAAATCTATACCTTTACAAAAATTTAAGAGTTCATATTTCAACTCTTTCTCACTTTTAATTTTCATTTTTTCTTCTAAATACCGCAAATTAGGTTTCGTTATGCCAAAAAGAAAAATAGCATCATAAAAATCACGCCCCACACCTCGTTTTCTGTTAAAAATAGCATAGATCTTCTGAGCAAGTAATATATCAACAGGAACAGTATTTACACGAAAGAAAAAATCAAACTTATTTATAATATCTTTATGTGGAGTATATTGAAAATTTTGAGGTTCAGAATCTATTTTAATAAGTAAAATTTCTTGCTTATGGCGCGAAATATTATAATCATACAACACATGTTGTAACCTAACATACATACTACATGCATTTTTAAATACGACTTTACCATCAACCGCATACCCCTCTCTCTCCAATCCCTTTAATATAAAATCAAAAAGAGCTTTAAACTGTGATTGTTTTAAACCAAAACTATCAAAATCTAAATCTTCAGAAAACCGCGTATTACCATAAAGAATATGAATCGCTGTACCTCCCATAAAAACTAGAGAATTACCAAACTTTGACTGAAAAATTAAATTCAATATCTTATATTGAACATATTCCCGTAAAATATTTTTCTTAAATGGACGTAAATAATCAGGATAAAAAGATTCTATTTGACTTATATCAAGCATCTTTCATTACCTCCAAAAAAATTTTGAGCCGCATAGAAAGACTTTTCTTGTTAAATCTCTCAGAAAATTCATTCAGTCTATCCATGCATAATCTTTTCGCCAATACATCTTTATTTATACGTAAACTTAAAAAATGATCTCTAGCTTTTATTTGTGGATTAATATAAAAATAATCCAAAAGAACTTTTTCTAAAGTAGCTATTTTGAAACTCTTATCATTATATTTAACAATATCATATCCAAAAAAGAATTTTGGGGATAATGTGCGGTAAGAAAATTTGCCTATTTTTGTCTGAAACTTGTAAGTCCTACGGCTGGTCGCTGAAGTTATACCATAAACACTTTCAGGAATTAAACCATGAAAAGAAAGTGCGGTTTCAAAAGAAATATAAGAAGGGTTATAAATACGATTTGAAATTTCAAAAAGTACATTTTCATTAATTTCCAAATCTGAAAAAATATAATAACCTTTTACCAGCATCTTGATATATCCCTTATCTTGCCATTCGTTTAATCTTCGGCGATGAAAGGTTTTATCAACCATACTTATATCTCTAAGAGAAAATACTGTAAAATCTTTCAATAAATTTCGTAATTCCAGATACTTCATCCATTCCTCCAAAATGCTATTTTTAGCACTAATACGAAATAATTGTACCATGTGGCCATTATATAGTCAAGTTTTACACTATGATCTTTTTTCGATACACAAATCTATTGATTCGTTAGCTTCACATATATCCCTCGTTATAAACCTTCCAAAGAGCGGTGAATAGTATCTGTTTCTATAATAGTATAGGCCGGTTTCAACGTCAAGCCTTCTTCCGGTGAAGTAATATGGGTTATCTATTTGACTTTTTTGAAGTTCTTCGCCCCTGCTGTCTCTAATTGTCACTTTACCGAACGCGATGTATTCATATTTCTCTATAAGTTCTCCATCCTGGTTGGTTATCCCTATCACACTGCAAGCCTATCTTGATGATAATAGTACGTCTTGCCATCCCTCTGCATAGCGACTACTTCATCAAGGTTGGGTCCGTAGATGTATCTAGATTGAGTCGCCCAACCCTGTATAGGACCGGGTCCTATACTGGGTTCTACCAAAAACATATCAATAAGTTATTATGTTAACTCCGTCCCTCTATTCCTTTTATAAAACTAATAAAAAATCGAAAAAAGGTAATGAAAAACAAAAAACTAAATTATAAACAGCGGACAACAACAAGGTATAAAGAATAGTCATTTTTATTCTACTAGTAGTAATATAAATTAGTGGCGTCATAAGAAATATCGACAAACACTCTGTAACAATAATAGATTTTATCTTAGGACCAATCAAAAAATATCCAAAAAACATTAACAATATACCCACCAATAAAAAGTAGACATTAACTAATAGGGAAGTAATTATAGCTACAGAATAAGCTTTTCTGTTTAGTTCATCTAAAAAATTTGCATACAAAATAATAGCGCTATAGACAGAAAACGACGATAAACCTGCAATAAGTATATAATAAAGAAACATCGTCAACTATTTCCCTCTAGTACTTTTAGATCCTATATCCGGATTTTTGTTTTGATAAATCTCCATATTCCATCCCGTTTCTAATCTTAGATATTCAATAAAATGCCCAATAACTTCGCTAACTCTTAAGGGATCTTTAACATCGTAATGCAAATATACTCCCTCATGCCCTTCATCAACCGTTATATGATATCCTCCAGGTAATCTAATACCATAATCATGCGCACCCATTTTACCAACAAAACTTCCCCAAGTTGTTTCATATTGATACTCCCTAATGCCTATAGAAAGTTCGTTGATATCATCGCAAATTTTTTCGCATATAAAAGTATCCGTCACATTCCTTCTCTCAATTCCTTGATTACGTATAAACCAAATATTCGCATTATATTGACCATATAACGCAGCATATTCCTGATAATTCTTAGGTTCATGAATAGATGCACCTTCCCCATAATCCTCCGGCGAATAGTACACCGCAGGAGTATTAACATCCACCGCCACATCCGGGCTATAATACACTCCACTACCAGAATAATACAATCCGGTATCTAAATCAAATGGTTTTCCGTGGAACATTACAGTATTGCCGACATTACTTTTACCTATTTTCGCACCATTCTCATCGTAAATTGTCGGTACGCCGAAAGCTGT
>JAQVMQ010000081.1 GCA_028703535.1 Candidatus Omnitrophota bacterium
TTTATAACAATATTGTAGGTTGTTAGGGCAAGGAGCCCGAAGCAAAAGCAACAGACTGTTCCGCCAGAGGCGGACCCGCCTAAATAAGATATATTAAGGTGGCGGGAAATCTGTTGCGCTTGCGCTTCGAAGGTTCGAATCCTTCCCTGACCACCATATGTTTTTTTATAACAATATTGTAGGTTGTTAGGGCAAGGAGCCCGAAGCAAAAGCAACAGACTGTTCCGCCAGAGGCGGACCCGCCTAAATAAGATATATTAAGGTGGCGGGAAATCTGTTGCGCTTGCGCTTGGCAAGGTTCGAATCCTTCCCTGACCACCATATTTTTATCATGTTGAACATGATAAAAATAGTCGATAGTTATTAGTCTTTAGTAAAAAATCGAGAATAGGAAATAGACATGAAAATTTTCAATTGCGTTTTCATATCCAAAGAAATAAAAAATACGTAGGGGCGGGCCTTGCGTCCGCCCGTTATAAATTTAGATAGTAGTTGATATTATATTATGCAAGGTATCTCGAATAAACATCCTTGATGCCGTAAATAAAACTTAGGTTTTTTGTTTTTAAAAAAACCTGTAGTTGAATTTATCCTGAGTAAAGCGAAGGGCAAAAAATCAAGGAATTCCCGATGACAATCGGGATCCCGGAAAACCAAATATATTATTTAGGAAACCGGGAAACCCTTGATATTGATATTTTGGATTGCAAGGTATCTCGAATAAACATTCTCGATGCCGCAAAAAATCAAGGAATGACCCTTGATATTGACATTTTTTGCGGGCGTAGTTCAGTGGTAGAACATCGGCCTTCCAAGCCGAATACGTCGGTCCGATTCCGATCGCCCGCTCCATAGTCACAATCACTAGCGATTGTGACAGAGCAATCGAAAATCGACAATAGCCCGCCATATAATTTTTATCTTATTAAGATGGGTTCGAAGTTTCTCATAAATTTGAAAAACTTTTATGGAAAAATAGGCTATATAGTATTTTTGGTTGCGGTCAAATTTCGATTTTCTATTTTCTTGTACTAAATAATCGTTAGCTGTTTCCCGTTAGCTTTGCTCACGGGACCAACTTTATAGTTTATAGTAAAGTTGTTGGAGTCGTTAGTAAAAAATTGGTTTTTCGCCACATTACCCGTTTTATTATTATTTATTTAGGCGGATCTGCTAAAGCAGAAAAGATATAAAAGCAATTGGCCTTTAGCTATTAGCTACGAAAAAGGCTTCAAACCAATTCAAGAATCTGGTATTTTAATAATTAATTTTGAAATGTATGTTTTTGTTTGGCTTAAAGTTTAGATTGTATTCTATTTATTGGGGAGGTAAACTAAAACTAGATGGAACTATATAAAAGGCCTAAAATCACGGCGATAAAGTTAGATAATGAACAGGCAGTTTTGGCAGTTTGTCAATCTGAAAACGGTATATGGCTTGCGGGTACAGGGAATGCGTTTTGTGTACATACGACAGGGATGACAACCACTGTTTCATGCGCTAGTGGTTTTAGAGGCACAGGTATTAATGCCGGGATGACGACACATTACAGCGTTTCTCCCGGGTCTTGATTGTGCTTTTCTTGTCTTTTATTTATTGAATGATATAATTTTTGAAATATGTTTTTATTTTTATGCTAATTAGGAACTATTATGAAAATAATTAAATACCAGAAACCTTCTATTACTAAAATTGCCCTTGATCCGGAGCAAGCCATTTTACAGGTTTGTAGTACAGGCGGAGGGTATTTTATCGGAACGACCAAGTGTGTCTATAATTTTTCAACCGGCCCGTTTCATTTTTGTGCCCAAACAGTAAGGGGGGACAGGGACAACGCTGCAGGCTTTTTAAGCAGTCAAATCAATTCCAAATCCAGTTGATATATGTTATCAATATGTGTTTAAGTGAGCATCTATTTTGCCTACTTTTCACTATTTGATTATCTTTGTTTTTTCTTCTTATAATGATATAATTAGATTCATATTTATGTATGATGCGGGGCTAGCTAAAGAGATATTAGAGCAGATACATCATTCTATAGAGGTAATCCTAAAACGTTTCAGCCGAATAAAAGCTGTTAATGATTTTACAGATACTCAGGAAGTGATGGACAACTAGACGCGATTTGTATTATTTTGAAGGAGATAGGTTAGAGTTATTCGACGTATGAAACAAAAAATATCAGTAATAGGCGATGGCGCATGGGGTACTACTATGGCGATAAGCCTGGCTCTCAAAGGTCTGGACGTGCGCTTGCATAGTGTATTTGATGAGAACAACATTGTGATGTCAAAATCACGCCGGAACGACAAATTTTTAAGCGGCGCGGTATTTCCCGAAAACTTATCTATCGAACAAGCTTTATCGGACGCACTGGATGCTGATATAATAGTTTTTGCCGTACCGGTAAAATTTGCGCGTTCTGTTTTACGCAAGATGAACAAAACAAAAAAATTTAAAACGACACAAACAATTGTCAGTTTGAGCAAAGGTATCGAGATATCCACGCAGAAAACCGTTTCACAAATAATTTCCGACGAACTTAAAAATATCACAATAGCTATTCTTTCAGGCCCGAACATCGCGCGTGAAGTTTTAAACGGTGTGCCGTCAGTTTCTGTTATCGCGTGCGCCAATAAAAAACGGGCTCAAGTTTTGCAGGAAATATTCGCGACAGACATGTTTAGAATCTACTATACAAACGACGTAATTGGTGTCGAGATAGCAGGTGCTTTAAAAAATGTTATTGCAATAGCGTGCGGCGTATCGGACGGGTTAGGTTTTGGTGTTAACACAAAATCAGCGATCGTAACACGCGGGCTGGTTGAGATACTGCGGTTAGGCAAAAAACTAAAAGCGCGTCCTGAAACTTTTTGGGGTTTAAGCGGGTTGGGTGATTTGACCACTACTTGTTTTTCTCCGTTATCGCGCAATCGCACGTTAGGTGAGAAATTAGGTAAAGGGGCTAAACTAAAAGATCTTCTTTCAGAAACTTCATCAATAGCCGAAGGCATTTATACAGTTAAAGCGGCAAGAAAAATCGCTAAAAAATTGGGGATAGAACTGCCTATAACCGAGCAGATATATAAGCTTTTATATAGCCAAAAGCCTGCACGGCAAGCAGTTGCGTCTTTAATGGGCCGGCCGCTTAAAGCTGAACGGATATAACTGTTGAATGCGTTGTTTTTTCTCGTTTTTTATATAATAAGATAGTGTCAAGATTTATTCGCAAATTCTAAATAAGCGTTTTCCTCTTTTACCATTGGCATATCCTCAAAAGTTCTATTTATAATAAGCCCTTCTTCTTTAAGGGTTAAATATGCAAATATAT
>JAQVMQ010000036.1 GCA_028703535.1 Candidatus Omnitrophota bacterium
ATAGACGCATGACGCGATAAACCTTCAAGCCGCATTGAAACATCAATAACACGTTTTATACCGCTATCGTTATTATAAATAGCCGCAAGGTCCGGGTTAATATCTATCGCTTCTTTTAAAGTTACATGCGCACCGGGTGCATTATGTATCATTTTAGCTACTTTATCTATCTCGCCATAGCTAAAACCCATAACACGCCCAACATCACGTATAACCGCACGCGCCTGCATGGTACCAAAAGTTATTATCTGCGCGACACAATCGTTGCCGTATTTCTTCGCTACATATTCAAGCATCTCAGGCCGGCGCTCATAACAAAAATCCATATCAATATCAGGCATAGATATACGCGATGGGTTCAGAAACCGTTCAAACAGTAACTTATATTTAAGCGGATCGAGATCCGTTATACCCAAAAGATAACTTACAATGCTTCCGGCCGCCGAACCACGTCCCGGCCCGACAGGTATATTAACTTCACGCGCATAACGTATAAGATCCCAAACGATAAGAAAATAACCTGAAAAGCCTGTTTTACCTATAACATCAAGCTCATATTTTATACGTTCTTTTATCTCGTCGGTAACTTTATCGTAACGTAAAGATATATTCTCATTTACGAGTTTAGTTAAATAGCCATGCGCCGTCTCACCTTCCGGCAGAGGAAACTCCGGTAAATAAGTTTTAGAAAAATCGAAATTAAAATCACATTTACCGGCAAGCTCGATAGTATTCGATATAGCCGAAGGAACATCTTTAAATATCTGCGCCATCTCCGAAGGCGGTCTAAAATAAAATGTATCAGACGAAAACTTAAATCTGTTAGGGTCATTTAATGTCGTTTGTGTCTGTATGCCCAACAAAACCTCATGCGCAAGTGAATCTTCACGCGTAAGATAATGCACATCGTTTGTTGCTATAAGCGGTATACCAAGATCTTTGCCTATCTTTACCAATACACTGTTAACTTTTGTCTGTTCGGCCATACCGTTATCCATAATCTCAAGGTAGAAATTCCCTTTACCCAAGATATTAAGATATTCGTCGGCAAGTTTATAAGCTAAATCCGTATTACCCGCAGTTATCGCTTCTGCTATCTCACCTTTAAGACAAGCACTCGACGCCATCAGTCCTTGTGAATGCTGTGCCAAAAGTTCTTTGTCTATCCGCGGTTTATAATAGAATCCTTCAAGCGAGGCTAAACTGGTCAATTTGACAAGGTTATGATAACCTTGCTCGTCTTTAGCAAACAAGACTAAATGGTTATTTGTCGATTTGCCGGGCGTATAGTTACGATTAAAACGGGAATCAGGCGCGACATATGTTTCACATCCTATTATCGGCTTTATGCCCGCTTTCTTACATAAATTATAGAATTTTACCGCACCGTAAATATTGCCGTGATCTGTCATGGCAAGTGCCGGCATACCGAACTCAACAGCTTTATCGACTAACCTTGACAGCTGACAGGCACCGTCAAGCAAGCTGTATTGAGTATGAACATGTAGATGTACAAAATTACTTTTTGTCATTAAAATCTCTGGTCGGGACCAGACATGTCTAGCCCGTTAATGATAAATAACAATGTCAAATTATTTCTTAATCCAAAAATATATCCCATTATCATTATTTTTATATTTTATTACCGGGACGGTCATGACCGTCCCCTACAGGACATTTCTTTGAAATTATTCCCACTCTATCGTCGCAGGAGGTTTAGAACTTATGTCATAAACTACACGATTAATACCGCGCACTTTATTTATTATCTCGTTAGATATCTCACCTAAAACGTTATAAGGTATATCAGACCAGTCGGCAGTCATACCGTCAACACTTTTAACCGCACGCACCGCGCATACATTCTCGTAAGTACGTTTATCACCCATAACACCGACAGTCTTTAACGGCAATAACACACAAAACGACTGCCATATCGCATCATATAAACCGTGTTTACGTATTATGCGTTCACGTATGACGTCGGCATCACGTAATATCCTTAACCGTTCTTTAGTCACTTCACCTATTATCCGTATAGCAAGACCCGGCCCGGGGAACGGATGCCTGCCCACAATTGTGTCGGGCATACCAAGCAGCTTAGCTATTTCACGTACCTCGTCTTTAAATAATTGTCTGAACGGTTCAATAAGTTTAAGTTTCATCTCTTCCGGCAGACCGCCTACATTATGATGAGATTTGATCGTAGCTGTCGGCCCGCCAAACGCCGACACAGATTCTATCACATCAGGATAAAGTGTACCTTGTACCAAATATTTAACGTTTTTTATTTTTTTAGCATGCTCATCGAAAACTTCTATAAACTCGTTACCGATAATTTTACGCTTAGTTTCAGGATCTGTTACACCTTTAAGTTTCGATAAGAACGATTTTGTCGCGTCCGCATATATAAGGTTAAGATTAAAATGCTCACGGCATATTTTTTGGACTTGCGAGGCTTCATTTTTTCTTAATACGCCGTTATTCACAAAAATACAATGCAACCTCTTACCTATAGCCTTATTTATCAATACGGCAGCCGTAGTCGAATCCACTCCACCGCTTATCCCGCAAATGACATTGCTTTTACCTGCTTTCTTACGGATTTGTGTTATTTGCTCTTTAATGAAATCACCTAATTGCCAGCTGGCAAAGCATTCGCATACTCTAAAAAGAAAGTTAGATATTATCTGTATACCAAGATCAGTATGTGCCACTTCCGGATGGAACTGTACGCCATACATCTTACGTCTAGCGTTAGAAATTGCAGCAAACGGCGTGTCTTTAGTATGCGCCAATAATTTAAAATCTTTTGGTAACTGCGCTATAGAGTCGGTATGGCTCATCCACGACGTTATTTTTGCCGGCATAGAAAAAAAGATATCTTCATGCCCGTCAATATACATCATAGCACGGCCATACTCGCGCACACGCGATTCTTTAACTTTACCGCCTAAAGTTTTAACCATTATCTGCATGCCGTAACATATACCAAGTATAGGTATACCCAGCTCAAGGAGCTCATTATCAAGTTTAGGCGCGCATTTTTCATAAACACTATGCGGCCCGCCCGACAATATTATACCTTTCGGATTAAGCTCACGTATTTTTTCGATCGGCATATTATACGGCTCTATAACGCTATAAACTTTAAGCTCACGTATTCTTCGCGCAATAAGCTGTGTATACTGCGACCCGAAATCCAAGATTAATATCTTATCGTTCATAAAATGATTGATCTTTCTTTTACTCTATTTACACATCCCGACGTTCTGCGTCGCCTGAAAGAGTTTACCCTCTGTCTGAATAGACGGCGCGATTATCATCTCGGTATAATGCATATCTTTTATCGTTTTTGCACCTAACGAACCCATAGAAGTCGCAAGAGCACCCATCAAGTTCTGCGAGCCATCATCAACAACCGCAGGACCGAAGAGTATCTGCTCGACTGTACCTGTAATGCCTACCTTGATACGCGTACCGCGCGGCAAATTACTATGCGACGTTGCCATACCCCAATGAAACCCGCGGCCTGGTGCTTCTGAGGTTTTAGCAAAAGTCGAACCGACCATAACAGCATCCGCACCTGAAGCGAACGCTTTACAAACATCACCGCCGCGGCGCATACCGCCGTCTGTTATAATCGAAACATATCTGCCTGTCTTCTGAAAATATATATCACGAGCATTCGCGCAATCGATAGTTGACGTAACCTGCGGCACACCTATGCCTAAAACACCGCGTGTTGTACACGCAGCACCCGGTCCGACACCCACAAGTATTCCGGAACAGCCTGTCTCAAGTAGTTCGGTCGCAACTTCATAAGTTACGCAATTACCCAAAATTACCGGAACTTTCATTATCTTTGAACAAAATTCCGAAAGATTTAGACTTTTATATTTTGTAGCAACATGATTAGTGCTGATTACTGTCGCCTGAACTATGAAACAATCCACCCCGGCTTCCTGCGCTATCGGCCCGAATTTCGCGGCATTGTTCGGTATACAGCTTACAGCCGCATAACCACCGCTCTTTTTTATTTCTTCAACACGTTTAGCTACAAGATTCTCTTTGATAGGTGTAGTGTAAATCTTTTGTATAAGATTCGTTGATTCTTTAGGGTCAGCGTTAGCTATCTCATCCAATACTTCGTTAGGATTATCATAACGTGTTTGGACACCATCCAAATTCAGTACCGCCATACCTCCAAGCTTAGACATTTCAACAGCAAACTTAACGTCTACTACTCCGTCCATAGCTGCTGCTATTATCGGTACGGGAAATTCTTTATCAGCAAGTTTCCACGATATCTCTACTTCTTCCGGGTTGATTGTTACCTTACCCGGAGCAAGAGCCACTTCATCAAACCCATAACATCTTCGGGCGCGTCTGCCTATCCCTATCCATTCAGCCATACTATACCTCCGTCTTTTGTATAAATACTGTTAATTATTGTCTTGCAAAGAATCAACTTTTGGTAACTCTATACCGGAATTCTTAATATTATCAAGCTTTTCTTTAATACCATTTATATATAGTGTCCTATTATCCACATTTTGACCTATCCGGTCAAGTAAGAGTTTTTCACCTGTTACTAAATACGCGGATAAAACATCGGCCTGACCGTTTATGTCAACCCCGTCATAAGTAATTTTTGAATTGTCCATAAGTTCATCATTAACGGTATTGCCTACTGCTAATACAGCCGGATACTGTGTAAAAAACTTATCTTTTAACATTATCGGGTCATCAAAAAACTCGTTATTCGCGCAAAACCCGCTATCAACAAAAATTATATCAGTAGAAAAAACTTTTAACGGCTCTATCTTAACGGCACGCGCATAACGCTCACCTATTATTTCTGATATCTTTGCATTATCGTACACTGTTATTCCATGGCCGTTTAAAAGACTTATCAATTCATCATGCTCAGCGCCTAAAAACGAACTGTCAGACATAACAACCGTAACATCTTTACCTTTTTCTTTAAGTGCAACGGCAAAAAACAAACCGACTAGTGTCTCAGCTATTACAGTTATCTCTACTGCCACTCTCATTGTATTTTTAAAATCAGACATCTCAATGTCAGTCAAATAACATACCATTTCTCTATGCATACCTTTGATATCCAATTTTTTCGACTTTATACCCGTAGCCAAAATAACTTTTTCAAAATCCATAACGTCCCGGTCTTTGAAATACAATTTCTTACGGCGTGCGCTTATACGGTCAAGAAACGCGTTAATAAATGTTACGTTATTTTTCTCCGCCCAGTCGGATAATTCCAATCTAACCGCCGGGGTAGACATTTTAAATAAAGATTCATTATCAACCCAAACAGTATTTTTATCTATGATTGTTATTGGCACGGCAGGATCAATTTTTTTGATTTTTTCGACTAATTGCCTACCAGCACGACCCGCCCCGATAACTGTTATAACGTTCATTTTAAGTCCTGTTTAGCTTCTATAAGATTTTTGAATAAAAACAATGTCGTAAGCTTGCCTACACCGCCCGGCACAGGTGTAATATACGCTGCTCGGTCTTTAGCAGTATCAAACTCAACATCACCGCATATTCTACCGTCCTTACAGCCGACGCCAACATCAATAACAACTGAACCTTCTTTTATCCATTCACCTTTGATTATACCCGGTTTGCCCACTGCGGATATCACTATATCTGAGCCTGAGACATACTCAGCTAACATACCTTTTTCATACGTAGCAATATGGGCTATACTGACAGTCAAGAACATATCGGTAAGTAAAACCGCTAACGGTTTCCCGATAAGTACCGAGGCACCCACTATGACCGCGCGTTTACCATAAACATCAATATCAGGAACAGATTTTAAAAGGGTTAACGCGCTTAATACGGTAGGTGAAACAAACTTCGGCGAGCCCATAAAAAGCATACCTAGATTATACGGTGTCATACCCTCAACATCTTTATTGGGATCTATTAAAGAGAAAGCCTGTTCCTCACTCCAACCCTGCACAAACGGTTTGTTTATTATTATACCGTCGACCGACGGGTCATCATTAAGCTGATATATCTTATTTTGAAACTCATCAAATGAGATTTCCTCGACTAATCGAACAGGTAAGTAATTTATACCTAGTTGGTCAGCACGTTTTTGTTGTTGTGTGAAGTATACAGATGATGAGTAGTCGTTCCCAAAGATAACCGACGCTAACGTGACGGAACCGCAAGAATCTACGCTCCGTTTAATTTGATCATAAACAGCTTCGTAGAGACCCGAAGTTTCTAGCACCGTTCCCATTTCGTTAATGCATCCCGAATTTTCTTTAGGTTCCTGTTCTCTTTGTTAAACATACGGCTGTTAGCTTCAAGGTTCATAACACAACCCTTTAACGCTAACCGTAAAAAATCTCTGCCTATAAATAGGTCACTTATTATACACTTCTTAATTTTATTTTCAAGTTTCAATGCCGTATTATTAGCACTTATACTTATTCGGGCAATATCGGTTATAAGCTTTTCGCATTCGCCCAGCGCTTTCGTCCGCTCTTTACCCGATGTGCGCATAACACGCGCAAACAATTCCGCATCTAAATCTATACCGTCATATGCCCGCAAATGCATATCAGCTAACTGTTTTAAGACCTTCTCAGATACAGGTTTTTTATCCATAGAATACACAATAGCTTTCTTTATAAGGTTAATACCCAAACACACCGAAAGACAAACAGCACTGCCTCCGCCGGGTGAAGGTTTCTTAGCACCTAAATCGTTAAGATAAGTTTTAAATTTCAGATTGTATTTATTCATAATGAGAAAAGGTTATCATCTTTTCTAAACATTGTCCACATCAAAGGCATTTTTTATATGCAGTATTTCTAAATAATTTTTACCGTATGCTATATCTATAACATCAAATCTATAGTCTTTTTCGATTTTCCCCGAAATATAGCAGCCCGCTGTTGTCATAATCTTGGATCTTTTAGCCGCAGTTACCGCTTCAACTCCGGTAACCATTGCATTATATTTATGGCCTTTGACCTCACAAAAAACCATATAGTTGTTATCAAACGCGATAATGTCTATCTCGCCCCATCGGCTATGCCAATTGCGTTCAATTATTTTAAACTTCTTAAATCTTAAAAACTCTACAGCTTTATCTTCAAAAAATTTTCCGTTAAACATCCTTACACGGTTTAAAAGTACGCCTGTGTATCGGCGAAAGTTTATGTTCTTTTAAAAGTTCACAATGTTCTTTTGTGGGATACCCTTTATGTTTGGCAAAATTCCATTGTGGATACCTGTCATGATAGACCTGCATTATGCTGTCACGAACAACTTTGGCTACAATAGACGCGCAGGATACCGATTCGACAAGTTTATCAGCGTTTTTAAGACATCTATAATCTATATCGTAATTTGTTCTGAAAATGTTACCGTCAACTATGAATTTTGCTTCCTGTAAATAAGGATTCACCGACAGCAATTTCCGTATCGCACGATTAAAAGCAAGCATCGTAGCAGCCAGTATATTAAGTTCGTCGATTTCTGTGTGTTCAGCTTTACCTACGGCAAAAACTGCATTATCAATATCGCAAAGCCATTTATAAGCCTGTCGGCGTTTTTTCTCCGACAAAGTCTTGGAATCATGTATTAATGCTTTATTTTTAGAATCAGGCTGAGGCAGTTTATTCAACTTTACAAAGTCAGGTTCTTTTTTTAAATATAACGCACATGTTATTACCGGGCCGGCCAAAGGGCCGCGCCCTGCTTCATCAAGCCCGACAATCATAATACCTCAAAATTTCTAAATCCGGTCAAAACTATGCCATCATAGCTTTTTTACCTACACGTCCTCTTAAATAATACAACTTTGAACGTCTTGGACGGCGACGTGTTTTTTTCGTAAGTTCTATCTTATCTATATTAGGTGAATAATAAGGCATAGTAACTTCATACGCCTGACCGTAAGCTATACGACGCAGCGTGAAACTCTTACGATGCATCTGGCCCTGCATTTTAAGGACAATCCCTTCGATCGGATGCAGCCTGACCTTATCGCGCTCACGTATCTTGTAATATACCTTAACAATATCACCTGCAGAAAACTCAGGATAATCTTTCTTAAGCGTCTCCTTTAATTTCTGTTCGAACATTTCCACTTTATTCATACCAAACCTCCTAATTTTAGCTTTTAGCTGTCAGTCATAAGCTTTCAGCCATATTTATACAATAAAAGCAAATGTTTTTATTATTATATGTAATAATAAATTATTAACAAGAGTTATCTTTTCTGATTATCAATATCTATTCTTACGTAAAAAATCTTTTTTTAGCTAATAGCTGACAGCTTATGTAAGGAGATCTGGTCTATGTTTATTTGTTTCCTGTAAGGCTTTCTCTTTCCGCCATCTCTTTATTTCAACATGATCACCGGACAGTAACACCTCTGGAACTTTAAGCCCTCTGAACTCCTCAGGCCGTGTATAATGCGGATAATCCAATAGCCCTTTTTCAAAACTTTCGTTTTCTACCGAATCACGGTCAGATACAACACCAGGCACAAGTCTTGCTATACTATCGACAAAGACCATAGCAGGCAACTCTCCACCGCTCACTATATAGTCGCCTATAGATATCTCTTCATCTACGAGATATTTCCGTACACGCTGATCGACTCCCTCATAACGGGGTGCAATCAAAACCAACCGCTCGTATTTAAAGAACTTTCGCACACGCTGCTGCGTCAATGTTCTTCCTGCCGGGCTAAAGAGTATCACTCTTGTATTAGGGTCCTTTTTCTCTAAAGGGTATCTTTTATAACCCAAGATAGCTTCAACCGCATTAAATAACGGTTCCGGTTTAAATACCATCCCGCCACCACCATAAGACGCGTCATCTATTTTACCGTGTGGGTCATTATAAAAATCCCTTAAATTATGGAGTTTTACCTTTATAAGCCCTTTTTTCTGTGCTCTGGCCAATATAGACTCATTAAGCACAGAGCTAAACATTGTAGGGAAAATTGTAATAATGTCAATAACCATCTTTTTATATTTTAAACGCTAAACCCTAAACACAAAACCCTAAATAAATCCAAAATCCCAAATCCAAAAATAAATCCAATTCCGTATCTTTTTTATCTTCTATTTTTCTTTATACAGGTTTCTTTCTTTACTCGTCTATTGTCTATCGTCTGTTGCCTGCTTTAAATCTTATAATTAAACTATATAATTATTCCTCACCTACTCGTCCGATGAACTCGTCTCTAAACTCCTTAAAAGAGCCACTATTTATTGCTTCCCGAATATCACTCATAAACTTATTATACCAATAAATATTATGATATGACAAAAGCTGCGCACCCAACATCTCACCTGTATTTATTAGATGCCTTATATACGCTTTTGTATATGTTTTACAAACATAACAGTCGCATTTTTCATCCAGCGGTGTATAATCTCTGGCAAAAGCAGCATTACGCACAACAACTTTACCTTTAGATGTATATGCAGTACCCGTCCTCCCCCAACGTGTAGGCATAACACAATCAAACAAGTCTACACCATATGAAACCGCATCAATTATATCACGCGGCTTACCGCAGCCCATAAAATAACGCATATATTCATTACCTGTTTCTTGAGAAATAACTGAGAGTGCATTATATCGCAAATCCAACGGCTCGCCAACACTTAAACCACCGATACATATACCATCAACTCCAATATCTATAAGCTTGGAAAGACAATCTTTTCTTAGGTTCGGATATACCGAACCCTGCACTATCGCCATAAATAGATTGCCTTTTTGGGCATTCCTGGCAAATTCACTTTTACTGCGTTTAGCCCATAGTACCGTCCTGTCACATGCTTTTGCAGCTTCCTGTTCAGTTACCGGATATTTGACACATTCATCAAGCGGGACAACGATATCGGTATCAAGGTCCAGTTCAATATTAACTACATCTTCAGGAGTTAAGGTTATATAACTTCCGTCTATATGGGATTGAAACGTTACACCGTTATCATTCAATTTACGCAATTTTTCTAAACTGAATATTTGATACCCACCGCTATCGGTAATTATCATACCGTTAAAATCCATAAATTCATGTAAGCCACCGGCATTTTTAACAATATCAACGCCCGGCCGCAATGAAACATGATACGCGTTAACAAGCATCCCTTGAGTATTTATCTCTCTTATCTGTGACGAATTAAGGCCTTTGACAGTAGCTTGAGTACCTACCGGGAAAAAAGCGGGCGTCACTATTGTACCGTTACGGTAAGTAAATTCTCCCGTGCGGGCAAGCGTTTGAACATCATTGTTTATTACTTTAAAATTAGACATATATCCCTCTATTAGAAACGGATATTTTAACAAAAAAAAACTAAGTTACAAGCTAGCCGTTATCCGAGACCGGCGCCAGCCCCGCCCTTTTACAATTCATTATTTAAACTATTTCCCGCCTAAAAATCTCATTACAAATGTCAATATAACACTAGCTATCAAACATGTGACAACCGGAAAGAAAAAAATAAAATTCTTTTTTGTTATATATATATCACCCGGGAATCTGACAAACGGTATATTTAATTTACCCAAAAGCAAAAAGGCTATCCCGACAGTTATAAAGATTATACCTGTTAAGATTAATAATCGTGCCATTATCTTCGAATATTAATAATGTAAGAATTCTTTCTTACGAGCGCCACGCCTTATGACCGCTATACCGCTTGGATCGCGGAAAAGTCCGGGGATATCATGGCTTTCATCTACTACGGTGCCTTCGGGAATTATATTGAATCTGTCGATTATCACTTTATGCAACTTCACATTACGTTTTATCTGTGTAAAATCCATAACAATAGAATCTTCTATAACTGATCCGTCTTTTATTTCAACTCCACTGCCTATTATGGAATTTTTTATCTTAGCTCCTCTTATTTTTGTGCCATCGCCTATACGCGAATTCTCTATCTGCGCATTACCTATATAAGTAGTCCCTAAATTAAAATTTGAACCGTATATCGGCCATTCGTGGTTATCAAAATTTATTACCGGTTCTTTACCCAAAAGATCCATATGCGCCTGCCAATATGCCGGAATAGTTCCTACATCACGCCAATAATACGGCGCTTCATATTTACGTAAGGCCGGTATTCTGTTACGCGAAAAATCATAAGCGTAGACCTCACCCAAGTTATTATTTATTATTGAAGGTATTATATCTTTGCCAAAATCATGCGAGCTTATAGCCCCTGCGTCTGCTTCAAGCATTTCGATCAGAAAATCGGTATCAAAGATATAGTTGCCCATAGAGGCAAAAAGTACATCCGACCCTTCAAGTGTGGGTTTTTCCCTAAACGCCTCAACCGCAAAATCATCATTCACGTCCACTATCCCGAACTCACTTGCCTGCTTTGCTTCTATAGGTATTACAGCTATAGTAAGTTTGGCACGTTTGCGATGATGATAATCTATCATGTCTTTTATATTCATACGATAAATATGATCACCGGCAAAGATAGCCACAAGTTTAGGCTTGAAATCATATATAAGATTTATGTTTTGGTATATTGAATCGGCTGTCCCACGGTACCATTCCTGAACATCATGTCTGCGCATCTGAGGCGGTACAGCAGTGATAAAATGACTCGGCAAAAAACCCGCGCCGCGCCATGAAGTACGTATATGCTCTATCAAAGACTGAGACTTATACTGCACCAAAACGTAAATCGAATATATTCCGGAGTTAATAAGATTACTTAAAGCGAAATCTATTATTCTATATTTTCCGCCAAAAGGTACTGATGGTTTAGTTCGATCAACAGTGAGCGGATTCAAGCGTTTGCCCACTCCGCCGGCTAAAACTAAAGATAATACTGAATCGCTCGGTGTATTTGCCATAAAATATCGTTACATCTAATATACCGCATTTATAAAAGAAAACAATAGCAGGACAGATAATTTTACGTAAATGTTTCCAAAAATACAAATTTGAGGTATATATCCTTCAAAGCTACTCAACTACTTAGCTTCAAAACGTTTAACTATCTCGACAATGTCCTTAGATGTCTTGGCATTTTTAAGCTCAGTCCTAAACGCGTTATTCATAAGTAATTTCGATAGTTCTGCCAACAAACGCAAATATAAATTCAATTCGTCAGGGTGCGCACCCATAAGAAAAAAAAGTGATACCGGCTCACCATCAAGCGCCTTAAATTCCACACCGTTTTTTGAACGGCCGAATCCGATAAGAAACCCGCTAACTGACTCCGTACGTGCATGCGGAATAGCGACACCGTCGCCTATACCTGTTGAGCCAAGTTCTTCACGCTCAAGTACATCTTTAACAAATTTACTACGATCGACAACGGCCCCGTGTTTATCGAGTTCTTCAGCTATCTCCTTAATAACGTCTTTTTTATTTTTAGCTTTAAGCTCCATCAAACACAACTCTTCACTAAGATAATCAGAAATCTTCATATATAGTTCCTCCTATTATTTTTAGCCTGCTGGAAAACTATAAGACCGGATACTTTCCAGATGCCCATAACACAGCAGTTTATCACCGGTTTTTAATACATCGTTAGCGTGCGGAAATGCGATAAGATTATCTTCACGTTCTATTGATAAAACAAGTATATCTTTTCCTATAAAGCCTGCCTGTGCCAATGTCAGACCTTTTCCCGTATTTTTGTCAGTAATAGTTAATTTAGCGATACCGTAACCCTTCGGCAAATGGAACAATTCTTCAAGACCAGTTTGTTTTATTATACCGCGTGCTATGATACGCTTCTCTATAAACTTTGTCAATGCGCCATTAACTACACGCCATGACGTAAACTTATACAAACAAAATAACAATAGGACTAGCGCTCCTATTTTTTCCATATCACAAGTCCAATTCCCGCCATCGAAAGAAAACAATACACCGCCTATAACAGATACAAAACCTATCTTTCCAACAACCATCAATATACTAACTGTCTTTCTCCTAACGTCATCGCCTACGATGGTCTCAGCTTCTTTGGTGGTAAAACCTGTGCCTGTAAACGCGCTTAAGGCCTGAAATTTAGCTGTACGCTCATCAAGGCCTGTAAGACGCAGGACAATTGTCGCGACACGAACAATTATGGAAGACAACACTAAAACGATAGTCAACGGTAAAACTGCCGATAATAAATTCATTTGTTCACCTTAACCTGTATGCGATATCGATCAACGTTGTTACAAAAACCTTTTTACAAAAATTATCAGAAAAAATACAATTAT
>JAQVMQ010000003.1 GCA_028703535.1 Candidatus Omnitrophota bacterium
GCTGAATATTTACTTCGTTACGATACCCGCCACCTCCATAAACAAGAGTGATAGCTGAAGAGATATGAGATTTTGAGCCTTTATCAAAGCAAAGCCGCAGGTATCGGACTCATATGGAAAACGCTGAGTATTTACTTCGTTACGATACCCGCCACCTCCATAAACAAGAGTGATAGCTAAAGAGATATGAGATTTTGAGCCTTTATCAAGGCAAAGCCGCAGGTATCGGACTCATATGGAAAACGCTGAATATTTACTTCGTTACGATACCCGCCACCTCCATAAACAAGAGTGATAGCTAAAGAGATATGAGATTTTGAGCCTTTATCAAAGCAAAGCCGCAGGTATCGGACTCATATGGAAAACGCTGAATATTTACTTCGTTACGATACCCGCCACCTCCATAAACAAGAGTGATAGCTGAAGAGATATGAGATTTTGAGCCTTTATCAAGGCAAAGCCGCAGGTATCGGACTCATATGGAAAACGCTGAATATTTACTTCGTTACGATACCCGCCACCTCCATAAACAAGAGTGATAGCTGAAGAGATATGAGATTTTGAGCCTTTATCAAAGCAAAGCCGCAGGTATCGGACTCATATGGAAAACGCTGAGTATTTACTTCGTTACGATACCCGCCACCTCCATAAACAAGAGTGATAGCTAAAGAGATATGAGATTTTGAGCCTTTATCAAGGCAAAGCCGCAGGTATCGGACTCATATGGAAAACGCTGAATATTTACTTCGTTACGATATCCGCCACCTCTATAAAAATCCCGTAATACGGGATTTTTATGGAGCAATCGAAAATCGATAATAGAGAAATTAAGAGAGATTTTAGATTGCTGTCAAATTTCGAATTTCGATTAGTGGTATTTGGTTTTAAGATATTTAAAACTAGAAACTAATTATTTTCGCAATATATAACTTTATGCGATATTGAGTGTGGTTCCTGTAAATATAAAATTAGTATATTAATTCAGTTTTCTGTTAAAATAAATACATGAAAGCGTTAGTTGTTTTCTATTCGTTTAACGGTAATACCAGGCTGATAGCTGAAGCTGTGGCAAAAGCTGTTGATGCGGATCTTTTAGAGCTAAAACCGATTAAAGAGATAGCTCCAAAAGGATTTATGAAATACTTTTGTGGCGGCAGAGCTGTTATTATGAATCTTATGCCTGAATTATATAGATATAATGTTAATATTGATTATTATGATGTTTTGTTCATAGGAACACCTGTTTGGGCATGGAGTTACGCGCCGCCGTTAAATACTTTTCTTTCAACCAGTAAAATAGAGGATAAAAAAATAGCTTTGTTTTGCTGCCATGGTGGAGTTAAAGGCGCGATATTTAGAAAAATGAAGGCTATGTTGGGTAATAACACTTTTTTAGGTGAAGCTGATTTTAAAGAGCCGCTTAAACGTAATGCTGACAATAATGTCAAAAAAGCTGTAGAATGGTCAAAAGATATATTTAAGGATAATAAATTATGAAAAAATGTCCATATTGTGCCGAAGAAATACAAGATGAAGCGATTAAATGTAGATATTGCAGTGCAGATTTATCAAAAAACGTCGGAGCTAAAAAGTGGTATTTTAGCTCTTATGCGATTGTTGTAGCGCTTATGGCAATCGGTCCTTTCGCGTTGCCGCTTATATGGTTTCATCCGCAGATGCAGTTGACAACTAAAAAAATATTAACAGCTGTTGTGGTTTTGATTACTTTATTTTTTGTATTTATCTTTATGAAAGCTTTTAGTGTTGTAAATGATTATTATAGTTTAATTTATTAAATTTTATATTCGCAAATACAAATCTATCTGTTCCAAATTTTCTTGATTTTTCCGTATTTGAAGGTAAGATAAACTCTATGTTAGAAAAAATACGTAATACTCATTTAAAAAAGATTCTTTGGGCAATTACTATCTTCATTATTATAACTTTCGCGTTTTTTGGCGCCCCGTCGTTATTCGTTTCGGATTCTCCTGTGGGAAAAATACAGAATAAAAAAATAAAATTATCAGAATTCCGTCATTATACGGACCTTGCTCAAATACATTACGTTCTTAATGCTCCATCTGATGATGAATTAAAAGTCAGCGCGCAGGATATAACATCTAAGGCATGGGAATTATATCTTATACTGTTTCAGGCAGATAAAGAAAAGTATACCGCATTTGATGAAGAGGTTGTCGGATACGTAAGACAAATGTTTTCGCGTAATGGAAAGTTCAGCGAACAATTATATCACGGGTTTCTCCAAAGAGTCCTACCACGTTATGGCCTTAATATTTCGCCCAGAGATTTTGAAGAAGCTATCCGTAAGTTTATTATTGTACAAAGATATATTGATAATAATGTAAAAACAACCATTACGGATGACGAGATTATGGCTGAATATAAAAAAGATAATTCTAAGATTAAGATTAATTATTCTATAATCCCTTATGACAAGTTTCTGACGGATATAAACGTGACAGACGATGAAATAAACAATATATATGAAACTGAAAAAAACACGTTCATTAAAGCTCCTACTGTAAAATTCAAATACATTGCGATTGAAAAGGATAGCCCGTTGCTAGATAAACTTAAAACGTTCAGCCCTAAAGATATTAAAGAGATATCGGGGATATCCGAAGACTTTTTAGAAATAAAGGAAACAGATTTTTTAACCGACCATGATCCTATAATTGGAATAGGGTGGCAGCCTGAAGTGATAAAAAAGGTTTTTACACTTAAAAATGGTGAAGTTTTTGGGCCTATAAATCTAGATAAACAGGTGATATATGTTGAAAAAGTAACAGACAAAGCTTCATATATGCCTCAGAAGAAAGATGTGACGGATGAAATAATTGCACGTATAAAAATACGCAAGGCATTGGCTATGGCGAAAAAAGAAGCTGAAGATTTCTTAAAAGAATTGAATGAACAGGATGGTCAGGACCTTTACAAGTTGGCCAAAGATAAAGGCATTGAAGTTAAGCAAACGGACTATTTTAAATATTTTGATTATATTGAAGGTATTGGGCTTGACGCGGCTGTCAGTGATAAATTGTTTAAACTCCAGAAAGGGCAGATATATAAAGAACCTTTTATGTTGCGTGACGGAGCATATATGATACAACTGGCCGATATGACAGAAGTTGACACTAAAGAGTATAACGAGGTGAAAGAGAATTACAGCAGTTTTGTAGCTAATAAGAAGTTCTTTTTGGAAAAATTAAAATTGATATACCGCCTTGAGCAAAAATATAAACTTGAGATTTATGCGCTCGACGATAAATGAGCCTTTAGAGAATAAGGTTATAGTTTCGCATACTTAATGTATCAAAAGCGGACATATTTTCCATATCCTATAATAAACATAACGGGCTACAATAAAGAAACCGGAGCTTAAGCTCCGGTTTACGAAAAGGGATTTAATGAGTACGTTTTTATTACATACAATATATACCGTATTATCAGGCATTAAAACAAGTGCAGGCATTTCATTTTTTGAAAGCGTTTACAAGAATATGGAGGATTAACAATGGAATGTAGGAAAACCTCTAATTTAGAAGGATGTACATGCAGTTATATCGGTTGTTCTAAAAAAGGTCTTTGTTGCGAATGCGTTAGCTATCATCGTTTGAATAATGAAATACCGGGCTGTTTTTTTCCTAAAGATGCCGAAAAGACATATGATCGGTCAATTGAGAATTTCATAAGGACGTATAAGCTTAAAAAATAAAACGAGAGACTTATAAGCCTCTCGTTTAAACTTCCGTGGCTGGACTAAGGTGTCTTCTCTAAATTAAGTATACTATTTTTCACCTAAAAAAACTATGGATAAACCGGTTGAAATGTAAACGTTTTAAAACTTTACATTAAATGACTATGACGCTATAATTGCATTAAAAGGAGGTACTGATTATGCCGGATAAAAAAATTAAAAAATTGATTAATGACAATTGGCCTAAAACAAAAAAGGAATTCGAGAGGGTCCTTAAAACTACTATGCAGCTTTTAAGTCAGGGCGAAACTTACCTTAAGGAAGTTTCTGAGAAAGGACTAAAGGAAACTAAAAAAATATCTCTTAAACTTAAAAAGGAAAAAATGTATTATGAGTTAGGCAAGCTTGTTGCTAAAACTCCGCAAAGTAAATTAGGTAATAACCAAAATATAAAAGATTATGTTTCAGAAATAAAGAAATTGTCCAAAACAGATAAAAAATAAGAGGTGTGGCATGGCTGTTAATATTAATTCCGATAATTTTGATTCTGAGGTAGTCCAGTCTCCTAAACCGGTTCTTTTGGATTTTTGGGCGCAGTGGTGCGGTCCTTGCCAGATGCTTGCCCCTGTGATTGGTGAGATATCCAGTGAGCTGGCGGATAAGATTAAAGTCTGTAAGGTTGATGTCGATGAGAATGGCGAATTAGCTCAGGAATACGGTATAATGAGTATTCCGACCCTGATTATCATTAAAAATGGTAATGTTATCGCCAAGACAACTGGTAATATGAGCAAAGATAAACTCGTTGAGTTCATTAATTCAAATATTTAAACTGCTTTGCGGATAAATGAAAAAATTTTCCAAGAAAACCATTAATCGGGCTTTTCTGTATATCCGTACGTTAGAACAGCTTATAAATAATAAACATAATCTTGTATCTTCCGGACAATTGGCAAAATTGACCGGATTAACCAGTACACAAATAAGAAAAGATATTTCTAATTTCGGTAAGGTCGGTACACCCGGTATCGGATACAATACAGAAGAACTTAACGAGAAGTTGGAATTGTTTATTTTACAAAAACAAGTTGTTCATATTGCCGTATTTGGGATAGGGAATCTTGGCGCTGCGATATTGAAATATCCTAATTTCCAAAAAACCAAATTGAATATTGTAGCTGGATTTGATAATGACCCTAAAAAAGTTGGCAAGAAATTTAATTCTATACCGATACATCCAATAGTAAATGCTCCAGGCGTTATAAAAAAAACTCATACAGATATCGGCATAATTGCCGTGCCGCAGAAATTTGCTCAGGAAGTAGCGGATATAATGGTATTATCGGGTCTAAAGGGTATCCTTAATTTTTCGCCGACAACTATTAATGTGCCAAACGATGTTTTCGTTAAAGATATTGATTTTACTATATCGATACTTTCTTTGTTTTGCCGGATAAATCTCACATAAGTTAAAGTCTGAATTTTTAGATGTTTGTTTTTAAGACTATGTTTGTGATTTTTTTCACAAAACAATTTGACAAAGATATTGCACCATGTTATTATTTTGCATTCTTTACGTAATTACTTATATCGGTATATATTATGAATATAAATGACTGGATCAATAATCGTATAAAGCCCGAGCAATACACGGAGTATTTGGCTAACGGGAAAGACTTTATTAATGATGAATTAATTGAGGATAAGATACGTTCAAATAACGCAAAAGATCGACGCAGGTTTGACGAAATACTTGCCATATCAAAATCGATCCAGACCTTATCTTTGGATGATACGGCTTTTTTATTAAATGTTGAAGACCGCGATATGCTGTCGGAAATGAGAAGTACGGCTCTTGCGATAAAGAAAAAAGTCTATGATAATCGTATCGTCACGTTTGCCCCAATTTATTTAGGCAGTTATTGTGTTAACAACTGCGCTTATTGCGGATTCAAAAAGGATAATAGCGCTGTTAGACGTCATATATTGACTGAAGAAGAAATAGTTCATGAGATAGAGGTACTTGCCGGAAAGATCGGGCATAAAAGACTTATAGCCGTCTATGGTGAACATCCGAAGAACGATATTGACTATATGGTTAACAGTATACGTGCCATATATAATGTCAAGGTGAAAACCAAGAATGGATATGGACAAATCCGCAGAGTCAATGTTAATGCTGCTCCTTTGGCAATAGAGAATCTTAAAAAACTTCATGAGGTCGGTATCGGGACTTACCAGGTTTTTCAGGAGACGTATCATCATGAGACATATGACAAACTGCATCCTAAAGGTACTTTAAAAAATGATTATAAATGGCGTTTATACTGTATGCACAGAGCTTTTCAAGCCGGTATAGATGATTTTGGGATAGGCGCATTGTTCGGACTTTATGATTGGAAGTTCGAGGTAATGGGCCTTGTAGCACATGCCTTAGATCTTGAAAAACATGTTGGGATAGGCCCTCATACGATATCGTTTCCAAGAATAGAACCGGCTTTTAATTCACCAATAACACAAAGTTCAGGCCATAAAGTAACTGATGACGATTTTCTTAAGTTGATTGTCGTATTGCGGTTGGCTGTTCCTTACAGTGGTATGATAATCACTGCGCGTGAATCAGAAGATATACGTTCCAAAAGTTGGCTATTGGGGATTACTCAGACCGACGCTTCTACGCGTATAGGTGTTGGCGGATACAGTGAGAAAGTGACTGAACAGCAAGATAAGGGTCAGCAGTTTTTGCTTGGAGATACCCGTTCATTAACTGAACTAATCCGTGAGTTTTCTTCTAAAGGTATGATAACTTCTTTTTGTACTGCGGGCTACAGATGCGGACGTACGGGTGAATGTATAATGGATCTTTTGCGGACAGGACAGGAAGGTAAATTCTGCAAATTAAATGCTGTCCTGACTTTTCGTGAGTGGCTTGATGATTTTGCTGATGAAGAAACAAAAAAAATGTCTGAGCCGTTGATTGAAAAAGAAATAGAAGAAGTGAAGATGTCTAATCCGGGTGTTTTTGAACAGTTCATTTCTGCATATGATAAAACTAAAGATGGCCAGAGAGATCTTTATTTTTAGAAGCGTTAACTGCCGTACTAATGTCATGTCAAATTTATACGGGATATGGTTAAATAATGTTGAAATAAAATTTTTTTTTGATAATATAATACTATCATGAAAAAAAGTAATTATTTTGCGTTTATCTTGAGTTTAGTGATACTTATTACCGGATGCGCACCGTTTGTTGCTATTGGATTAGTCGGCGCGGGATGTGTTACGGGGTATGGCTTAAGTAATGACAGTGCTGTAGGTAATGTTAAAATGGATTACCATTCTTTGTGGGAAATGTGTCTTGACAAACTTACGGCTATGGAAGCAGATATATATTATTCAAATGAATCCAAAGGTCTCTTTAAAGTTTTTACATCAGAATATAGAGTTACCATACATATCGATAGTTTTGGGCCTGAGACTCAAAGATTAAAAGTTTCTGCACGTAAATTCTATATGCCCAAACCACAATTTGCACAAAAGATTTTCTTTAAACTCCTTGAAGATTTGGAAGACCTGGAAGAAAGAGGATAGTGCGGTTAAATTATTTTTTGGTTCTATCGGTATTCTTTTTTACTTCATGTACAGATTATAATAATATATCAGTTATCGAGGTTATCGATGGCGATACTATACGGCTTTCAAATAATAAGGTTTTGCGATATATCGGTATTGATACTCCCGAAAGTCGTATAAAAGAAGGTTCTGAATTTATTTATGACCCTCAACCTTTTTCTGTTCAGGCGGCACAAAAAAATAAAGATCTGGTTTTGGGTAAAAAAATAAGAGTCGAATTTGATTTAGTAAAAACAGATAAATATGGACGTTTATTGGGATATTGTTTTTATGACGGGATGATGGTAAACGAAGAACTTTTGAAAAACGGATTAGCGGTTTTAATGACAATACCGCCGAATATTAAATATACCGATAGATTTATAAAAGCGCAAACTGATGCGAGAAATCAAGGGCGGGGATTGTGGGCTGAGAATGAGATTGTTTCTGACGCGCAGGCGTCTGATTACATAGACCAAGTCCGCACAGTTCGGGGACGTGTTATAAGAACCTTTAAATCAGATAAATGTATTTATTTAAATTTCGGTGCGGATTATCGCACAGACTTTACTATAGTTATTTTTAAAAAATCTTTACGATCTTTTATAGATAAAAAGATCGATCCTGAAAACTATTACATGAATAAGATGGTTGAAGTTACAGGCCGGATAAAGCAATATAACGGCCCAGAAATTATCGTGGGGCATCCTTCCCAAATAACAGTATTGTCGTATTAATTATATAAATAATATTTACTAAAAAATACTTAAATTTTTCAGAATATAATGTATAATATAAGGACTTTATGGACACTGATAAATTAACAAAAATAGTTTCGATGTGCAGACGCCGAGGTTTCATATTCGGTGGTTCGGAGATTTATGGCGGACTTTCGAGTGTATGGGACTATGGGCCGTTTGGCGCGAAGATAAAAAAACGCATCAAAGATCTCTGGTGGGATCATTATGTTGAAAAACGTGATGATATTGTAGGCCTTGATAGTAGTATAATAATGCATGAAGACGTTTTTAAAGCGTCGGGTCATCTTGCCGGCTTTACCGATTCACTTGTAGATTGTCCTAAGTGTAAGAAGCGTTCACGCGTGGATATGCTTGAGAAAGAAGATACTACTCATTATATATGCGAGTGTAAGAATGTTATAGACATTACGGTAAATAAACCGCGTAAATTTAATTTGATGTTTAAGACCAACGTCAGTGCTACTGAAGAAAATCCGGTTTATGCATATTTACGGCCTGAGACTGCGCAGGGGATATTTGTAAATTTTGCTAATGTTTTAAATACAGTACACAAAAAACTTCCTCTTGGGATAGCGCAGATCGGTAAGTCTTTTAGAAATGAAGTGACAACAGGTAGTTTTATTTTTCGAATGAAAGAGTTTGAACAGATGGAAATAGAATATTTTGTCCATCCTAATGACGCTGATAAAATGTATGAGTATTGGGTTAAAGAACGGTATTCTTTTTATACTGATAAAATAGGTTTGAAGAAAGAAAATCTAAGGTTACGGCCGCATACGGCTGACGAATTAGCCCATTATGCCAGGGGATGCACGGATGTAGAGTATATGTTTCCTTTTGGATGGAGTGAACTTGAGGGCATAGCTAACCGTACAGATTTTGATCTTAAACAGCATTCAGAAGTAAGCAGAAAAGATTTGAGCTGTTTTTCCAGTGCTGAAAATAAAAAATTTATACCGTATGTAATAGAGCCGTCTGCAGGCGTTGACCGTACTTTTTTTGCTATTATATGTGATGCATATGATGAAGAAACGGTGAACGACAGAACACGTGTTGTCTTACGGCTTAAGCCTTATTTTGCACCGTATCGTGCGGCAGTTTTTCCTTTATTAAAAAAGAATGATGAGCTTGTTAATATTGCAAAAAATCTATTTTATGATATAAGAAATAAGATGCCTGCGACATATGAAGATACTGCGGGTATCGGTAAATTATATCGTCGTCAGGATGAAATAGGTACACCTTTTTGCATAACGATTGATGGGGATTCTTTAAAAGATCAAAAAGTAACAATCAGGGACCGGGATACTATGTTACAGGAGAGGGTTTCTATAGACCAGGTTGTTGTATATATAGAGCAGAAAAGTATATAATGTATTTTTAAAAAATAGAAAGGAGTTTTTATCATGGCTAAGAAGATGGTATATTTTTTCAGTAAAAATGATTCTGACGGTAACGCAACAATGAAACAGCTTTTAGGCGGTAAAGGGGCCAATTTAGCTGAAATGTCTACTTTAGGATTGCCGGTACCGCCAGGCATGACCATTACTACAGAAGTATGTAAAGCCTATTATGATAATGGCCGTAAATATCCTAAAGAATTGAAAGCTCAAGTAGAAGCAAATCTTAAAAAATTAGAGCAGGTCACCGGTAAAAAATTTGGTGATATCAATAATCCTTTATTAATGTCGGTACGAAGCGGTGCGGCTGTTTCTATGCACGGTATGATTGATACGATATTAAATCTAGGGTTAAACGATAAAGTTGTAGAGGGTCTTGCGAAGTTAACTAATAATCCAAGATTTGCATGGGATTCTTACCGTCGCTTTATTCAGATGTTCGGGGATGTCGCGATGGGTGTTGAACATCATTTGTTTGAACATGAACTTGAAGAAGTAAAAAGAGGTATAGCCAAAAAAACCGGGATTAAAGGTGCGGCTACATTAGTTCAGGAGGCATTAAATAAAGTAGTTCCTGATACTGCTCTTTCTGTCGACGATCTTAAGAATCTTGTGGGACGATATAAAAAAGTCTATAAAAAACATAAAGATTCTGATTTTCCTCAATCACCTAAGGAGCAGATGTGGCATGCAATAACTGCTGTTTTTAGCTCTTGGAATAATGACAGGGCTATAGCATATAGAGAAATCAATCAGATAAAAGGGCTGATAGGTACGGCAGTTAATGTTCAGACTATGGTTTTTGGGAATATGGGTAAAGATTCAGGTACCGGCGTAGGTTTTACACGTAACCCTTCAACTGGTGAGAATAAGCTTTATGGTGAATATCTTATGGATGCTCAAGGCGAAGATGTTGTTGCAGGTATAAGAACACCATTGTCGATAGATAAGCTCTATAAGGAAAATAAAAAGGTTTACACCCAGCTTTTAGCTATTCGGGCAAAACTTGAAAAACATTATAAAGATATGCAGGATTTTGAATTTACTATTGAAAAAGGCGTCCTTTATATGCTTCAGACCCGTTCTGGTAAAAGAACGGCCACTGCTGCGGTTGCAACGGCAGTTGATATGGTAAAAGAGAAGCTTATTGATAAAGAAACAGCATTACTTCGTATTCAGCCTGAACAATTAAATCAGCTGTTACATCCTATGTTTGATCCGGCAGATGAAAAAAAGGCCAAAGTACTTTCAAAGTCAGGTCTTCCTGCATCACCGGGAGCAGCTGTAGGGCAGGCGGTATTTACGGCTAAAGATGCGGAAGAATGGAAAGCTCAAGGTAAAGACGTAATTCTCTGCCGTTTAGAGACTTCCCCAGAGGATATTAGGGGTATGCATGCCGCTAACGGTATATTGACAGCAAGGGGTGGTATGACTTCACATGCTGCTGTTGTTGCCAGAGGCTGGGGTAAGTGTTGCGTTGCAGGTGCAGGTGATATATCAATGCACGCCAAAGAAATGAAATGTAAAGCTCTTACAATAAAAGAAGGAGACTGGATATCACTTAATGGAAGTACCGGTGTGGTTTATGTCGGAAAGATAAAAACAATTTCACCTAAGATGACAGGTCCTTTTGGGGTTATTATGTCATGGGCGGATAAAGTCCGTAAATTAGGTGTCCGTACTAATTCCGATACGCCTGCTGATACAAAAGTTGCGCTAAGTTTTGGCGCTGAAGGTATAGGGCTTTGCAGAACCGAACATATGTTTTTTGAAGGTGATAGAATATTGTCTTTCAGGAAGATGATATTAGTCGCGCCTGAAGTAAAAGAGCTGCGTTCGGCGATTGCACAGTCTACTGATCCGGTAGAAATCAAGAAATTGGAAAAAGAATTGGAAAAACCTTTAGCACAGTATCTGAAAGCATTAAAGGAATTATTGCCGCATCAAAGAAATGATTTCAAAGGAATATTTAAAGAACTTAAAGGTGCGCCTTGTACTATACGATTTTTGGATCCGCCGTTACATGAGTTTCTTCCGCATGATGAAGAAGGCCAGAAAAAACTCGCTAACGCTTTGAAAATAGATTATAAAGCTGTTAAAGCAACCGTTGAATCCTTGAACGAGTTTAACCCTATGTTGGGTCATAGAGGCTGCCGATTGGGTATAACTTTTCCTGAGATAACTAAAATGCAGGCAACAGCTGTAATTGAAGCTGCACTTGCCGTAAAAGCGTCAGGATTAGAAGTTCAACCAGAGATCATGATACCGCTGGTCGGGCATGTTAAGGAGCTGTCTATGCAGAAACAACTAGTGTTAGATGAGATCGAGCGGATTAAAAAAGAGAAGAAATTGAAAAAATTACCTTTTACGGTTAAGATAGGTACTATGATCGAAGTTCCCCGTGCTGCAGTTACTGCCGATCTCATAGCACAGGAAGCTGAATTCTTTTCGTTCGGAACAAATGATCTTACACAAATGGGATGCGGATTTTCTCGTGATGATGCGGGTAAATTCTTGGTTGATTACGTTAAAGAAGATATATATGAGAATGATCCTTTCCAGGTTTTAGACCAGGAAGGAGTTGGCCGATTGGTTGAGATTGCTGTTAATTTAGGACGTAAGACCCGTCCTAATATTAAATTGGGTATATGCGGCGAGCATGGCGGTGATCCGAAATCAGTTGAATTCTGCCATAAAACAGGGTTAAATTATGTCAGCTGTTCACCTTTCCGTGTACCTATAGCAAGGCTTGCGGCGGCACATGCGGCATTAAAAGACAGATGTAAATGTTCCGGTTCCAAAAAAAAGTGTGGTAAATAACCTTAATGGAAGCAATTAAAGCCTATTTGAATAGAATTAAACACATTCCTCTTCTTTCGAAAACGGAAGAGGAGGAATGTGTTTTAAGTGCCCAAAAAGGACTTAAAGAAGCACGTCGCAAGTTAATTAACGCTAATCTTAAATTAGTTGTTAATATTGCCAAGCATTATTCGCGTTATGGTATGACCCTGATGGATCTAATTGCTGAGGGCAATATTGGATTGATGAGGGCTATAGACAAATTTGATCTTTCCCGGGGTTTTAGGTTTTCGACTTATGCGGCTTGGTGGATACGCCAGGCAATTACACGTTCGTTGATCGATCAAGGTAAGACTATTCGTGTTCCGGTTTATATGAGTGAAATAATCTCTAAGTATAAAAAAACATGCGAACAGTTACGGCAAAAGCTGAAACGTGAACCCTCTAGAATCGAAATCGCTAAAAGACTTAAGCTGCCTGTAAATAAGATTGGCGAAATAGAGATGTGGATACAAAAAAAGTCCTCATTAGATGCACCTGTCGGTAATGGCGATTCGCAATTAGGTGATTTTATCGCATCTAAAACAGGCTCAGAAACTGAAGATGAAATAACTCTTTTCTTTAAAAAAGAACAAATCAATCAATTGTTAGAGCAGATAACGGAACGTGAACGTGATGTGTTGGACATGAGATTCGGTATTTCGGGAAAAGTCACTAAAACATTAGCAGAGATTGCCGAACAATTAAATATTTCGCGTGAGCGTGTTAGGCAAATAGAAAAAGATGCCTTAAAAAAATTAAAAAAATACGCCGTTGAAGCCCGGAAAAACGAATTTGAAATATAAAAAGGAGTAGTTTTTTTATGAAAATCAAAGATATGATACGCGACATTCCGGATTTTCCTAAAAAAGGGATACTATTTAAAGATATAACCACATTGATCAACGATAAGAAAGCATTTCGTTCGGTAATAAATAAGTTAGCTAGGGTTTATAAAGATAAAAAGTTGGATTATATAGTGGCTGCAGAATCAAGAGGGTTTATCTTTGCCGCACCGCTTGCATATAAACTCAATTGCGGTTTTGTGCCTATACGTAAGCCGGGGAAATTACCGGCACCGGTGTATAAAGAGTCCTATTCTTTAGAGTATGGCATAAATACCATAGAAATGCATAAAGATGCGTTTCCTAAAGGGTCTAAGGTCTTAGTATTGGATGATCTATTAGCAACCGGCGGAACAGCTTTGGCTATGACAAAACTTCTAAAGAAGTTACAGGCTAAAATACAAGGTATCGCGTTTATCGTAGAGTTGGATTTTTTAGGGGGCAGGAAAAAATTCAAAAATTATCCTATTTTCTCATTAATACATTATTAAATAAATATGCCCCCATAGCTCAGAAGGACAGAGCGCGGCCCTCCTAAGGCTGAGAGCCCCGTTCGAGTCGGGGTGGGGGCATTGATTATATTTTTATAACAGGATCTAAATATGCGGTTTTTTGCGAAATTATTTATTCAGGTTATTTTTATATTAGTTTTTTTGCTTTTCTCAAAGGCATATTCTGAAAATAACCAAGTCGTATTAGTGTCTTCATTCACATTGATGGATACCAAAACACCTATATTTATGAATCTTGAAAAAGATTTTTCTAATTGTCTGGCCGATAGATTGAAATTAATGACAAATTATACCGTATTAACAGATATTTCTAAATCCAAACTTGCATATTCTAATATCTCTGATGAAATAATCCTTACCGGTGATATTTTGAATTTTCAGCCCGGTGTAATTGATACTTATACCGGCAAGAAAGTAGCCTATATTGAAGTTGAGGTACAACTGATAAATGCTAAGAAAGGTACTGTGATCTCAACTAAGCGAATATCTGCACGAGTACCCGAATCACAGTACTCATTAGGCTATAGCGGACAATGGAGTATCAAAAGTTCTGATTTTTCCCGTACTTCTTTGGGTAAAGCATATAGTGCTTTCATAAATCAGACAATAATTTATGTAAAAGAGACACTCAAATAGTTATTGAATATTAGGGCCAAGGCAGCTATTGCCTAAAATATAATTTCTGTTATAATAACGATATTTGACGAGCCTAAGGAGGTGTTAAGAGTGGCTGAAGTAAAAATAGAAAGAAATGAAGATTTTGAAAAAGCATTGCGTAAATTTAAGATGCAATGTAAGCGTGAGGGGATTGTTAAAGATTGTAAAAACAGACAATTTTATACTAAACC
Organism: Candidatus Omnitrophota bacterium; assembly: GCA_028703535.1. GTDB lineage: Bacteria > Omnitrophota > Gorgyraeia > Duberdicusellales > 4484-171 > JAQVMQ01. The sequence continues at coordinate 14,535 of JAQVMQ010000003.1, forward strand.
TTCACAACAGAGACGTGAAAAGACTAAGAAAAAAAAACGCGGTTAATACTTTGTGTATAAGGTCATTGTTTTGAATTTTTCTTAACATCATACTACCGAATGAATTGTGAAAACATAAAAAAGATCATACCAAGATATATTTCTCATAACGCCAGTAATGACGAAATAAATATGGTTGAGGAGCATTTATGTATTTGCGATAAATGTCGTACTTTGCTTGCGGATAGCATGGACAGCCCTCAACCCACTGTATTCAATGAGCCGGATAATAAAGACCTTAAAAAAGATGAAATTTCCGGTCTTTTAGAGTATTTGTTGTTAGGCATAAGCTTGCTTATTTTACTATATTTTTTATTTTCTTCTGTATTATCCTGATATAATTATATTTTTTATACAAATTCTGTAATATTTTTTTTAGTAAATTTAAGAAAAAAGTATTGTAAGAGGTGCTAAATAATTTATAATAATACTCATATGATTATTTCGCATAAAAAAATTAAAATATTCAGAATTCAAAACCGTAAAGGGTATGCTGCAATATGCATGGATAATTTAACTGAAGGTAAAACGATAACCCAAACGTATGAACGTATGGTAAAAGCATTAAAACGGTCGGGTATAACACTAAAAACTCAGATAAATGACTTATCAGAGCTTTTAACTAATTTTAAATGAGGTAATTTATGGCACTTTTCTTTATTTTTATTGCAGTCGTTGGTTCGGCTTTTTTTGTTTATTATAGTTTCAAAGAATCTATAAATGATACGAACAAAGATTCAAAGATATCGGAACTTAAAGAAAAAAATATAAATATGAATCTTCAGATAGATCAACTTCGTACTGAATGCAGAAAGTTAAAAGAAGCATCAGCTCAATATACTCAGGAAAATTATTCAGCAATAGAGAATGAGGTTGATCTTTTGAAATCAGAAAACGTTACTTTAAAAAATAAACTTTTAGAGAAAGAAAATGAAATTGTAAAAATGCAGCGTATAATTTCTGAAAATACAAAGAAACAACCAGATATAAAAAAACAGCCGGACACTACAAAAACGGTTAACAACGAAGGACTTCGTATTATATCCACTCCTTTAGGCGATATAACGCAAGAAGACCTATCTGAGAACAAGTCTATATCTTCAAAAAATAATCTACCTACCGAGAATATCATAAATCTCGTAGATGATGAAGACGAGTAATCCGTATTAGGTATTTAGTCTTTTAATTAATATTTTTGAATATAATCTGGTTATTCGTGTTGTTGTTATTTGTTCAGGATTAATGTACATTGCGTTTAGTGACCCGCCTGCGACTGCGTATTTAACACATTCATGAAAAGATTTGTTTTTCAGAACGGCCCATAAAAAATAGGCTATAAATGTATCGCCACAGCCTACCGGACTTTTTGTTTCTATCTTGGGAGGCAGGGCTTGTAGTATAATATTGCCGTCGGAGACAACCGCACCCCTTGAACCTTGTGTAATAGCAGCTATTTTTATTCCTTTTTTATGAAAGTCATGCATGGCTTTTATTAAGTGATTCTTTTGTTTTATTTTGTATCCACATATTTTCTCACATTCTGTTAAATTAGGTTTTATCATAAAAGGTGAGGTTTTCAATAAGCCAAGAAGATATTCAGGACCTGAGGCGTCAAAGATCGTCTTTATTTTATATCTATCTGCAATACGTATTAATTTTGAATAAAAATCCAAAGATACGCCGGGTATTATGCGTCCGGAGATAACAACGTATTGACTTTTTTTGAGATAAAACTCGTATTTTTTCACAAAATCGATTATGTTATTTTTATTAACTAATGGACCCGGTTCGAGAATACGTGTAATACGATTATTTTTTGTTTTATCATCAAGTATGGTTAAACTTGTTCGTGTTAGACCGTTCGTTTTTATGAAATCATTTCTTATCCCTTCACGGTCAAGATTTTCCAAAATGAATTTATCATTTAAGCGGCCAATAAAGCCTATGGCAATGTTGTTTACGCCGAGTTTATTTAATATTCTTGAGACATTTATACCTTTTCCTCCTACATTTTGGATAGGGGCAGAAACACGGGAATCTGTGCCTTTTTTAAAGTCTTCTATATAAATATTTTTATCAATGGCCGGATTAAGGGTAACGGTAAGGATGTTTTTCGAATTAACTGTCATATTTTTATTATAACATAACTTTTATTTCCTTGAATTATTATAAATAACATTTATAATAATATCTAATACAAAAGGGAGGATGTAATGAGAAATTTCATAACTGCGATATCATTGGTGTTGGCTGTTTCTTTGGTTTCCGGGTGTTTTAATAAAAAAGCAATTGCAACAGGGAATAAGGTGTCATTTGATTATATACTTAAAGTAAATGGTACTATTATTGATAGTACGGGGGAAACCGGGCCTAAAGAATATATACAGGGTAATAATGAGTTGATAAGCGGGCTTGAATCACGAATGCTCGGGTTGCGAGAAGGTGAGACTAAAACAATCGTTGTTCCGCCAACGGAAGCTTACGGTGAGTATACCCTGAATGCGGTTAAGGAAGTTCCTAAAGCAAATTTGCCGGAAAATATCGTTCCTGAAAAAGGCCAGATTTTGCGTTTAATGACCAATGAGAATACACCTCTATGGGGACGTATTCTGGATATAAAAGAAGAGAATTTACTAGTGGATTTTAATCATCCACTGGCCGGTAAAGATTTAGAATTTATTGTTACAATTATTAATATAGAATAAACACTCTAGCTATGTCTAATGAGAAAGCCGATGATTTTACTGCAGAAAGTGAAATAAAGGCTCTTCGTGACGAACAATTACAACGGATAGCCGTTCTAAATGACTATGTAACTGGTTATACAAAAGAGAACTTATATTCCGATCTAAAGCTCTATTATGATGAAGAGGTAGAATTTAATTTTAAAAAATTTGATAATTTTTTTAATGATGTATCTTTTCTCGAAAAGCTTGTGAATACAGCTAAACAAAAAAATACTCATCCCGTACTTGAATTTATACAATATATTTTTATTCAATCTGTTAAAGATGATTAGAGCGATATTCTCATTGTTTTTTATTTCAAGTTTTTTTTTATCTCTGGCTTTTGCCGATATCATTTATTTGAAAAATGGCAAATCGGTTAATGGTATTATTGAGTCTGAAACTGCCGAGCATCTTATTGTCAATATCGGTCCGGGTGAGATACAGGTAGACAAAGATAATATAAATACTTTCATTAAAGAAGAAAATACGGATCTTGAAAAACTTTGGGAAAATAAATATATTTTTAATAAAGATTTTGTTCCTGAAAGATTTTCTGAAACAATAGATAATTTAAATTTATTGAAAAACCAAAGAATAGCCGCAATCTCGGCCAAGCAGCAAAAAGAAAAATTAAAAAAATCACAATATCTATTAGATAAAAAGATGTATAGTATTCGTAAAGAACTTGATAGATTAAGTCAAAAATTATCAACTATGATATTAAAAGATAATCAGCAAGAATATTCGGCAATTGTCGAGAGATTCTATTCTTTACAAGCAGAACTTCAACTGGCCGACAGTAGATCCCTTCAGATAAAGGAGGAGTTGCCGGTTTTGAATCAAGCTATCTCAAAATACATATCTGAACTCAATTTGTTTGAGTCGGATCTTGACGAAAAGGCCAAAAACTTAACGTCCTATAAAGAACAGAATTTCGTTGATGCTGTTAATTCTCAACTTGCGGTTTTTCATGAAGATTTTACGGCACATATACAAGAATATACTATGCGCAACGACAATATAATAGTTCGCGGAGTTATTAATAATACTGTTGTCTGTGAGTTTGTCGTAGATACAGGCGCATCAATTGTTTTACTCCCGTATAAAGTAGCTGACAGGCTTTCTTTGATAAATAGTAACGGTCAGACTTTTGAAGCTACCTTGGCAAATGGGGAAAAGGTACCTGCCCAACTTGCCATCTTAAAGAAATTACAGGTTGGGGAGTCATATGCAGAGAACGTTCAGGCAGGTATATTATTAGACAGGACTAGAGATTACCCTGGTTTGTTAGGTATGTCATTTCTTAAAAACTTTATTATTAAAATAAATTATAACGAATCAAAGCTGCAGCTTGAGGATTTTACTCCGGAATAAGTTGATGTTTATACTATAATTTTTGTCGGGCTTTTGCTCTTATATATTCTTCAAGATAGAGTATTTTATCTTTTGGAGCATCAACGAATTTAAGGCCGACATCATATCTATTTATGCCGGTAGGATCTTTTTTTATCCATTGTACTTGTGACAGTATTGTAATAGCAAACGTCATTTTTTTTATTTTTAGATTTAATTTCAATAGAGAATTTTTAGGAATAAATTCATGAGTGTAGATTCTGGCTCCGCCTAAGCTTATATCCCGTGTCATAAAAGAAAATTGTTTAGGATATGTTACTATTTGATAAACAATTTCTGAATCGTCCGGTATGCGTATATAACGTCGTCTTTCGTTCATAGTATTTAAGCTAACGCTATCCCATATGGAAGTACCATCTCCTGCGCATAATCAATCAATATAGGGGTTTTCTTTAGATCCACAAATGGATTCCAAAGTTGGCAGTTGATGTTCAGCTTATCCTGTAATATTTTAGGCAATTGTGCGAGTTTCGAAGACCCGCCACACAGATATAGCATTTCTATATCGCCTAATACATTGGTTTTTCGGCAATAGGCTATTGACATTTCCACTTCATTAATTAATGAATTGAGATCTATGGAAATAATGTTTTCTAAATCAGAGTCAGGATTCATCTTTAGTTTGCTGGCATCAGGTAAATGCAAACCTTTAAATTCTGCGATAGCTCGTGTGAAATTATCACCTCCGACATTAACATCACGGGAAAAGATAATCTGTCCGCGTTTTACAATTAAAACGGTAGAAATTATATGTCCGACCCGAAAAATGATATAAGATTTGTCTTTGCTGGGTATAGTTTTCTTATAAAAAAGATTATATAAAGCAGAGGAGTCGATAACGATTTTTTCAAGCTCTATGTCAGTTTCTTTAAGTAACGCGATTTGACTGTTAATGAAATTTTTTGAGCATGAGACAATCACTACATTCATTTGTCCGTCAGGCCGTTTACCTAAAATATTTACGTCAATTATGGCATCTTCAAGAGGGAAAGGGACATATTTTTCAATATCATATTTAAGTGAATTGAGAAGCTTATCTTTATTCATATATGCAAAAACATCATATCTGACAATAACATCCTTGCCTGAAACTGAAATTTTTGCCGTTTTACTTTTTATACCGGAATTAACAATCAGTTCTTTTATTCGTGCAGGGATGTTCGGTTCATTCTCATTTAAAGGCATATACCCGCAAGCTATTATCTTTTTTGAATGAGAATTACTAACCTCAACAGCTTTTACAGAATAAGTCCCAATATCTAATCCAATGACTGCCTTACTCATTTATTTAATTCCTTTATTCTTAAATATTCACGATAATATTTTGAAGCGTCGAGATTGTTGCCTAAATACTTACCATTGATCAAGAATAAATTATATAACGCTTTTTCCTGTATATTTTTATCAGGGCCTATTAAAACAGAATTAAATTCTTTAAGGGCGATGCTGTATAGACCGTTCAGTGAATAAAGAACACCCATGTTATAGTGTATTTTTTGACAGCTTTCTTCTGTCATGCAAGATCTGGAAAGCTTGTTATATTCAAACAAGGCCATAGAATAATCATTGTTTTTATAATATTCGTAAGCCGTTTTTTCGGACGATGACGAGTTAGCAATGTTTTCGGCTAAAATAGATAATGGGAATACTGCAAAAAGAAAAATATAAAATAATTTATTCATTAGGCTCTTCTATTTTTTTTAAATCCATATCGGTATAATTGATTTTTCCCTTTTCAATCATATTAAGTAAATCTTCCCATTTCTCAGATACACTGTTAGGCGTGTTATTTTTGTTTTCAGCAGAAGATGGTACTTGATTTGAAAGAGTGGGAGTATCCTGAGATATTCCTACAGTATTTTCCAAAGCATCTTTCTTATTTACTTCTTCATTTTTTTGAGTATAGTCTTTCACTTTATAACTCAAATCGCGTTCAAGCGGGAAATTAAGTAAATTATTTGATAGATTTTGAACTTTATCAGAATACACATCATCTTTTTTTAGTTTTTTGTTTTTTTTCTCGACATCTACTTGTTCATCAGTCGTGTGTAAAATAGTTGGTGTTACAAAGATTAAAACTTCACGCATTACATCTTCGTCAATTGTTTTATGAAAAAACCTGCCTATCAATGGTAAATGTCCCAAGATAGGGAAGTAGGATTCGGTTTTAGTGACATCTCTTCTGCGCATACCTCCTATGACTATCGTGCGTCCGTCACCAACGATCATTTTTGTCTTTGTTATGCGTGAATTGGTTATAGGCTGCTCGTCTGACGCTGTATAACCGGCAACAAAGCTCTGTTCAGTTTCAAGCTCCAAGATTACTTTATGATTAGGGGTTATATGCGGATTGACTTTTATAGCTATCCCGACACTTTTAAATTGTGTAGAGGTTGTACCGTCAGAAGATCCGCTGGCATCGGTTTGTACGTAAGTATACGGCACATCTTCAGTAATGTTTATTTCAGCGCTTTCGTTATTAAGTGTAATAACTTTGGGGCTTGCTATAATATTTGCTTTTTCTTCTGTTTCCAGCATTTGAACGGCGGCTTCAAGCCAGGCATGACTGAAAATAGTATTACCGTATGTCAACCCTATAGTTCCGGTAGAGGATAAACTTTGTGTTGCAATTGTGGTCAGATCGGACAGGCTCTCGGGAGCATCTGTAGCAAAAACATCCGAAGCTTTTTTATCGGCAAAAGACCATTCAATGCCGAAATTGAAGTCATCGGTTATTTTCTTGTCGACCATTAAAACTTCAATTAATACTTGTGTAGTTTGCTCATCCAATTCTGTTACTATTTTGGTCATTTTTTCAATATTTTCGGGGACATCCATAATTATAAGACTGTTCGTTCTTACGTCACCTTCGATTGAACCACGATCGGATTGTATGGATTTTAAATAAGTTTTTGCTTCTTCTGTCGATACGAAGTTAAGTTTTATTATTTTTATATCTAAAGGACTTTTTTCCATTTCCTGTTGTATTTTCTCGTACGTTACGATAAGTATATAGTTGTCTTTTTCTATTTTTGCCAAACCATATGTCTTTAATATAAGATCCAGCGCGCTTTCCCATGATAATCCTTCAATATGCAGTGTCACGTTTGCAGTAACTCCGTCAGCGACTAAAATACTTCTGTCACCTAGATCAGCAAAAGTTCGGGCAACATCTTTTATATCTGCATCTCTAAAATCAATATAAACTTTTGAATCCAACGAATCAACTTCAATATTGGAGCCTTCGTCTGTATTCATGGTGTCTTTTATTGGTGAAACGTTTTCATCGGGTATAACTTCTGTTGATTCAGATATTCCGATATCCATGTTTTGCGGCATATTTATTGATGGCTCATCAAAAAAATTATCCGTTTCAAAATTGGAAATATTTTCTTGTGCGAATGATATATTGATAGTACATGAGAAAAATGTAATAAATATAAAAATAAAAAATTTATTCATAGATTATTCAGCCTTTCTATAAGGAACTGTAACCACCAACTCCTTATATTTTACTATTATGCCATCTTTTGTTATCTTTTGTATCAATAATTTTTTATCCCAAACTTCGTTTTCACCCAATATTTTCGTATTTAATATAACAAACTTTTTATTACCATCAATAATAATCCCATTAATTACTAATTTAGTTACCAAATCTTCAAGTATCGCTTTATCTGTTGTAATAAGGTCAAAATCCTCAAAACCTTCCGGAGCAACGAAGGGATCTCTCAGAGATAGTTGGTTAAAGGGGAGATCATTGCCTTGTGCATAAAGCGACGTAGATATTCCTGTAATAAACAATAGTAACAAGATTATGTATTTATAATTATTATTTCGCATTTTGATATATAATCACAGTTATTTTTTCTTTATAATTATTAGATTTTTCTTTCTTTTGAGTATCAATATCAATTTTTGAAACTTCAAACATCTTCGTATTATGCTCAATTGTCCATAAAAAACTTAAAAAATCTGAGAAAGTTGACAATAATTCTATTTCAACAGGTATTTCATTTAATTTAATTATTATTCCATCACGTTCAATGATTTTTTCTTTTTTATCAAGAGGCTTTATATATGTAAAGTCTATATTAGATTGTTTAGCAAGGTTAGTTAGCATATCCAAAACACCGTCAACACCAACAGAGTTGGCAATAAGATTTTCTTTGATCTTTAAAAGCTCGGATTGAATACGTTCAGTCTCGACTTCATGGTCTTTTTTTTCATTAGCAAGCTTATTAAAAGCATTGTCATCATATTGAGCAAAAGAGGTTATGCTTTTTTTTGTTGATTCTATTTCTTTGATTTTCGGAGAAAGCAGAAGAACCCAGGATATAGCGGCCATTATGAAAATAATGAAGAAAATAAAAGCTACTAACTGAGATCCGGAGAAGTCCATGCCCTTTTTTTCACTTAAAAGATCGACTGCCATCTAATTCTCCATAATAAAGCGTATATTAAACTCGACTGCATCTTTCTTTCCATATGAAGTTACCCGTAAATTTTGCAGTTGATAATCCAAAATACTGTTATAAAAACGTTCATCGCTACGAAGGTCTTTAAAGAAATCGCTTATTACTGCTATCGGTCTTTGTGTTATCATAAACGGTGAGAGAAATCCATGTATCTTAATCTCTTTATTATTTAAGTTAACATCTTTAAACCACATAGCCACCGGGGTATGTTTTGACAATGCATAGATTTTTTCTGCCCAATTTTTGCGTTTATTTACAAATTCATTATATATTCCGGTTTCAAGTGATAATTGGCTGTTATTTTTCTTTATTGTCGCAACTTCTGTCTCTATTGCAACATATTTTGCATAAGTTTGTTTAAGGTCATTTATCTTGTTTTTTTGTGAATTAGCGGTAAAGACAAGCGAGAAATAGCAAATAGCAATTAAAATCGCAGCAAAAACAACTGTAGAACTAATGAAATATACCGATTTTTTCTGTGAATCAGTAAGAGTATTTGACGATTCTATAGGTCTAAGATTTATCTCCAACTTGTACCCCCTTAAATACTTATATATATTATAACAAAATAAAATAAATGCACAACAAAATAGAAAACACTTTACCATAATCATAAAATAGGTTATGATTTTTTTATGGAAATCAGTAGATTAGACCTTAGGAAAAGTATAAAAAAGACATTGCCGATATTTGCATTTGTTATAGTTTGTGTTTTTCTATTCCTCCTGCTGATATATCAACATAAAATACTACAGGCAAAAATAGAAGACGCTTATATTGCGCAGGAGGCTAAAATATTTGAGATTATACTTTTCAACAAAGCTAATATAATGTTCTATTTTTTTTCCATACTTTTAATCTTTTTTACATTTTTACTTTCATGGCAGGTCTATTCAAAAATGAGTAAAGATAAGTTGAATTTGGCAAACATGAAAACCGATTTTGCTATTATAGCGTCACACGAACTACGAACTCCTGTAACTTCCATATGCCTTATATCTGAACGGCTGCTTAAGGAGTCTTTGCCGGAGGTGAAGCGAACAGTATATCTTCATCAGATAAAGTATCTTGCTGAAAAGCTCAGTATGATAACTTCTAACATCTTAGATATTGCAAAAATAGAAAAAGGCATATTACCTGTAGATGAAAAATCAATCGTGAATTTGAATAATCTTATTTCGACTGTTTCGGAACAATACAATATATTACTCCAAACAAAACGCCAGAGAATAGAGCTGCAACTTGATAAAGAACTTCCGGTTATTTTTGCCGGTAAAAACGATATAATCAGAATTTTATCTAACCTTATTGATAATGCGGTAAAAGCATCCAATTATGATGCGGCAATAAGAATACGAACAGAGCGGCTAGAATCAAAAGCTGTACTGGTTATACATAATGAGGGTAATATTATTTCGGCGGTAGATCAGCCGAAGATTTTTATACCTTTCTACTATAATAACAAGAACGGCACAGGGTTGGGATTGCCGTTAGTTAAGATATTAACACAGCAAAATGATGGAGAAATAACTTTTACAAGCGATAAAGTTAGCGGTACGACTTTTAAACTGATCTTTCCTGAAACACAAGAGAACAATAATGAACAAACAAAAAATACGAATATTGTTAGTTGAGGATGATCCGAATATATCCGGTATTATGGTTGATGAGTTATCCGAGAAATATGAGATATTCAATGTTTATACAGGAAATGACGGCATAGCCGCAGCCGCGGAAAACAAACCGGAGATGATACTTCTAGACATTATGCTTCCAGATATAACGGGATTTGAAGTATGTAAACAAATACGCTTGATAGATTACAATTGCGGTATAATTTTTCTGACTGCCAAAACCGATGTAGTTGATAAAATACACGGGTTAGAAATAGGGGGGGATGATTATATAGTAAAGCCTTTTGATTTTGATGAATTAAACGCACGAATACAGGCCGTATTGCGCAGAAAACAGAAGGCTCTTGAGTTACCGCAAATATATGAAAAAAATGAACTTTTTTTTGATTTCAGGAAAAATACAGTTCGGAAAAAAAAGAAAAAAACAACCTTATCATTTCTGGAATCAGACATAATGAAATTTCTCATAGCTCATGAGAATTCCCCGGTAAAACGCCAAGAGATACTGGAAAATGTATGGGGTTATTCTAATTTCCAGGATACACGGACAGTTGATATGCATATTTCATCGTTACGTAAAAAGATAGGAAAGGAACATATTCTTACAGTCCACCAAAAAGGCTACATGTTTGTCCCGTAATATATACTCATAACCTTGAATTTGACCAAAATACAGTTATAATTATGTCATGGATTTCAAAATAACCGAAGCTCAGAAAGGTTTGTATCTTGACCATTTAACGCAAGTGTACAATCGTGTATTTTTATTTGAAAAAATAAAACCACAGATCAACGAGAAACATCCGTTTACTTTATTCATGATAGATTTTGATAATTTTAAGAATATAAATGATTCTTTTGGACATTTAGCAGGTGATAAAACTTTAGTACTTGTGTCTCAAGGGATAAAAAACATTATTCCGAAAGATGCCGTACTTATACGTTATGCAGGGGATGAGTTTATCGTTGTTTTGGAAACTCCCGATATTGACAGGGTAAAATCTATAGCTGAAGATATACTTAATTCAATCCGTGTTCTTGATATCGATTTCAATAATACAAAGATCAATCAAACACTTAGTATCGGTATATCTTTCTATCCCGGCGAATCAAACGATCTGAATCAGCTTATCGGTAATGCCGATGCGGCTTTGTATCTATCTAAAAAACGCGGAAAAAACAACTATGCTTTTTATAACGAGATAAGTATTGAGCAGATGAGTTTAAAGATCGGTTTGAATTATTTTCCTTGCAGCAAGATTATTAATCATGAGAATATAATCGAAGAACTAAAAGATATGTCCGAAACAAACGTGTTCGGGGGAATGCTGCTTACCGGATCTTCTGGGATAGGCAAAAGCCGTATAATTAACGCTGTTAAAGAACATGTAAAGAAAGAGACTCTTTTCGATATCAATCCTTTGCAGAAAGATTGTCTTATGCCTTTTTCATCTCTTCGCAACGGCATATCTGCATATATAAAAAAACTACTGGCTCTTGAAGATGTTGATATATCATTACTTTCTGATTTATCCAATGAAAATAAAAAAATCCTTGATTTCTTTATTAATCCCGAAAATAATTTCAACTTACTCTTGAATAATTGCACAACGGATCTTATTAATTCAGCTTTATTATCCTTTTTTGATTGTATCGTAAATAAATACTCAAAATTATCAATTATTATTGATAATTTCCAATTTATCGATTTAAAATCACTTAATTTTCTCAAGATGTTAATGGAGAGCTCATATTCACGAAATGTCAAATTTTATGCAACAGTACTGTCGCCACTGCCTGAAAACATAAATAATCCTGAAGCATTAACAAAAACAATTACGGAGATATCGAATATACCTAAAATAATCTCTCATGAAATACATCCTCTTACAAAAGAGAATACTCGTGAAATGATTGATTTTATTTTTCCGGGGTTAGGAGATAATCTTAATTTTTCTGCGGATATCTTCGAAATATCTAATGGACAGCCTTTTTTTATTGAAGAACTTTTGAAACTTCTTTTGGTTAAAAATTTCATATTCCACGAAGATGGAGGGTGGAACATACGTGATAACTACCAGGATAAAATACCAAAGACATTAACTGAAGTCATACGCCAAAGACTGATAACGCTTGATCCAGAGATAAAAGAAACTATTTTAATATCTTCTTTACTGGGTGAGACCATAAGTCCTGAACTTATAAGCCGGATAAACTCTTCTAATGAAAATGACGTATTAGAGATCTTGTCAAAAGCGAATAAGCAGAAAATATTGAGAGAAGACAATAATACCTTCAGCTTTTTTAATCCCGCAGCTAAGGATACTGCGCTTAACGAACTTTCGGCTGATAAGAAAGATGAGCTTTTTTCGCTTGCGTCCGATGCTCTTTTAGATAGTTATACTGATAATCTAGAGGAGATAAGTTTTCAGCTGGCAAACATATTTAAAAATAATAATGATCTCACTCGTTTGAACTCACTTTCACAGATAATATCAAAAAACGCATCCAATATACTTAACTCTGAAGAAATACTCGCTTACCTTGAAGATATATCTTTCAAGAGAAAAAAAGCTGCCCATACGATAAAGATAAAGGAACTTTCGTTAGAAGATAGAGATCTTATTTTGGGTTTCTTGAGACACTTCCAAGCAGCTGTAAATTATTCGGGGCTTTATCCTTCTAACAATAAACTGCGTATACAAATAGTGGAGGATATCTTTAAATTACTTGAACTGCTTTTAAGCAAATATTCATCTATTGAAATATCTGAAGTAGATAAAAATCTTGTGGTTAATCAAATACGCTTAACTGATTATTATACAAAAGGTCTTGATTTAAGTAGCATAACCACTAGCTTTATTGAACGCAACATAAAAACCGTTACATTTTATAACGGCATAAATCTTGAGGAACTCAGAAATTTTATTTCGGTTATATGTTTAAATCCTGATGAGATATCCAAAATTGGAGAATGGCAGGCAATAATATCAAAAAATAAATTAACTAATATTTCTATTAATCAGGCAGTATATATATCCGAAGAAAAAAGCAGATTTGCGCCGATAAAAAATAAAATCGAAGGCGCGATAATCTCAGACTTTCTGCTTGGAAAACTTTCAGGAAAAGACAAATCAATCGTGCCGAATCTAGATAAAGACACTTTGGAGATATTAAAAACAGTGGGTAATAAAAACACTCTGGAAATGCTTAAAAATATAAGCAATATTCCCGATTTATCTTCTTTAGCAGAAGCACCTGTAGAGCCAGATAAGAGCAATAAACAGGAAAAACCCAGTATAAATACTTTAATAAAAAAACTTGAAGATAAACATACGCATCTTATGTCTTTGGAAGAAGTAAATGATTATATTGATAATATCAATGATATACAAACCTCTATCAGCTCACTTGATGATGCAGCTTTATTCCTTGATTTTTTAATAAAATCAAGGAATAAAATTGAAGAAGTGATATCGCCTGAAAAGAAAGGAACAAAGAATAAGGATGTTCACAAACAAAATTCAATGGAAATAACATCCATTATAGATATTTTTGTTTCCGAAACACCTAAGAATAAGATAGAATTTTTAAAAAAATTATCACCTTCGGAAAAAACCACGGTAAAAATTGTTAATACTTTAAAAAACGAAGATATTGAAAATATAGTTAGTCAATTAACATCGACTGACGAATCATTATTATCAAAGAAAAAGCTCAGAGATGTTATATTGACATCTACCGACAAACAGTTGCTGGAAAAAATTAAAAAGCGTACAGGAGAAATACTCGAAAAGACTTATGCAAATGATAAAAATTCAAATATATCAAAAACAATCAGTATATTTGACGATACATCCGAATGGGACAAGATGCCTCTTGTAACTAAAATCGATGATTTAAGTATGTTTTCAAGGGAAGACTTTGAGGTAATACCGGCTGATACTATTAATAAGCTGTTATCCGATATATTGAAATTATCCAAAAGTGATGATTTTAATATGTTAAAAAAAATAACATCTATTTTATCGGAGAAACAAAGTATCGTCTCCGATAAACTAAAAAACGAGATCAACCGAGCCTATATGAATTTTTTTATAAATATAGAAAAAAACGGATCGAGCTATCATGAGATAGTACCGGTTTTTTGTGCTATAGTGTCGCTATTGGAAGATAAGGATATGGCGTTCTTTCAAATAACGTTTTTGTCGAGCTTGCTTAAAAACATGCTTTCGATTTTTAAAATTGATAATTTTGATAAAAATATATACGAAAAGATCCTTATCATTAACTACATATTTGAATACATCTCACTTCCTAAAAAGAATCTCACAGCCGGAGAATTACAAAAAATAAAAAAAGATTTCGCCTTGGCTAATTATGCGGAAAAACTCTTTAATCTATACATTACAAAACCCCGAATAACGGAATTCATCAATACAGAATTACCTAAGACATATTTGTTTTTTTCTGACAGTCCGTTAGTTATTGCTAAAGTGCTTAATGAGAAGATCTCTTCGATAACGGATCCTTTTGAAAATTTTTCTTTCATACAAAAAATATCAAGGTTCATTCTTTCTTTAAACAAAGAAGCGTTGTCTGTTATATTTAAAAAGTTATTAACTGAAAAAAATAAAAAGAAAGTTTACGATATGTTTTTACTGCTTCCTGCGGACATACAGGAATATATAGTTAATGATATTAAAAACGATAAGGAATATATTTCAATAATTAACGATTTTATAAAATAATATGCTATCTGAAAGAAAAAAAACAGCACCGCTGGGTAAAATATTACTTCAGCTTAAAAAGATCACTTTCGCCCAATTAGGTCAAGCCCTAATTGTTCAAAAAGAGAAAATGCCGGATAAACGAATAGGCGAGATATTGGTTTATCTGTCTTTCATATCAGAAGATGAGTTGGCATATGCGTTAGCGTTACAATATCAATATCCATCGCTTGATCTTAAAAACTATTCGATAAATCAAGAAGCTTTGGCATTAATATCAAAAGAAACGGCTGAAAAAAACCTTATACTGCCGCTTGATATTTTTGATGACATATTAACTGTAACAGTTCTAAATCCATTGCATAGAGATGTTTTTGATGAAATATCAAAAAACACCGGAAAAGAATTGCGTTTGTTTGTTTCCTCAAGACAGGATATTCTTTCTGTAATAAATACTTTATATAAATAATGGAAAATACACATAATAAAATCCCGGAGAATGTATCAAATTCTATAGATAAACTTTTGTCTGCTGACTCATTTGCCCCTGGTTTTGTTAAAAAATTCCTAATGAAATCGGTTGAGCTTAAAGCAAGCGATATCTTTGTTGAGCCGTTGGATAACCAATTGCGTATACGTTTTAGAATAGACGGTATCTTGCATACTATTGACACTTGTCCGCCAAAAAACGCTCAGTCTGTAGCTAGTTGCATAAAGGTTATTTCTGATTTAGACATTGCCGAACACAGATTGCCGCAAGACGGCCGTTTTAGAATATTTATTGATAATAAACCCATAGATTTCCGTGTTTCTGTATTGCCCACAAACATCGGTGAAAAGATAGTGTTGAGGGTTCTTGATAAAGGCAATATGCGTCTTGACCTTGATACTTTAAATTTTGATAAAGAATGTATTGAGACCTTAAAGCGTAATCTTGCCAAACCTTATGGTATGATACTTGCCTGCGGCCCTACAGGAGCGGGGAAGACAACAACATTATATTCAGCCTTGAGTCATATAAATAAAATTGATGTTAACATAATGACAGCAGAAGATCCTATTGAATACCAACTTCAGGGTATAAATCAGGTAGCTATACATGAAGATATAGGCTTAACATTCGCGTCTGTTTTGCGTGCAGCCTTAAGACAGGATCCGGATATAATACTTGTAGGTGAAATACGTGATTTAGAGACAGCGGACGTTGCCGTAAAAGCGGCATTAACTGGTCATTTGGTTTTATCGACTTTACATACAACTACGGCTACGGGAGCTGTAATCCGTTTTATCAGTATGGGAGTAGAGCCGTTTCTATTGGCATCATCATGTGTCATGACATCGGCTCAAGCATTGATGCGTACACTTTGTCCTAAATGCAAAAAACCTCTTAAAGATAAAGATGCCCTCATGGAAGTCTTTAAGTCGGAAGAGTTTATTCCGCAAAAAGAGCCGGAATTCTTTGAACCTGTAGGTTGTGATTATTGCAGTAAAACCGGGTATAAAGGACGGGTAGGCATAATGGAAATCCTTGAGATAACAAAAGATATCCGTGAATTACTTGTAGCAAATGCTGATGAGAACAACATACGTAAAGTAGCCAAAGACGCGGGTATGATAACTATACGTGAAAGGGCATTGCAAAAAGTTGTGTTAGGGCTTTCGACTATGGATGAGGTATACAGGGTTACGGTATAAATATGGAAAAATTATCGTCGTTACAAAAAAAACATCTACATACACTTTGCAAGAATAATTATTATCCTCCGATAGATCTGTCTTCATGTATAATCAACGACGATATTTTGGATTATATACCGGAAAAAATTGCAAAAACACATAATGTAATACCCATATCATGTATGGGGTATGTATTGACTATAGCCATAGTCGACCCGTTAAACATAGCAACCATAGACAGTCTTAAACTAATAACCCTTATGGAGATATCACCGGTAATAGCTGATGAGCAGCAGCTAAAAGCGGCTATTGAGCTAAACTATAAACGAAAAAAAGAGGCAGAGCCTGATACATCATTAATTCCTGAGGAGCCAGGTGATACTCCTCAAGGATTTGATCAGTTTCAACGCGAACAAATAGATGTTGATAACGTTGCTAAGCTATCAAAAGAAACACGCATAATAAATGCCGTTAACAAAATATTATCCGACGCTGTGACTATGCGCGCAAGTGATATACATATTGAACCCTTTGAAAATGAAGTGCGAGTACGTTATAGAATAGACGGCATATTACATGAGACTAAAGTTGTTGAAAAACAATTTCAGCCTGCGGTGATTGCGCGTATAAAAATAATGTCACGGCTCGATATTACGCAGCGCAGAATACCACAGGATGGTCGTTTTTCTTTCAAAACAAAAACTAAAGAACTGGATGTGCGTGTTTCCACCGTACCTGTGGATTTCGGTGAAAAAATAGTAATGCGGTTGCTGGATAAAGAAAATATCAATCTTTCAATAGAAAGTCTGGGCTTTTCTGAAGCGGCATACAAGGCGTTTACAGACGCTATAAAAAAACCTCTTGGGATGATATTATTAACCGGGCCTACAGGTTCTGGCAAAACTACAACGCTTTATACTTTATTGAATACGTTAAACACTGAGAGCCGCCATCTTTTGACAATAGAAGACCCAGTGGAATACAACCTCTGGGGTGTTTCTCAGGTGCCTGTACGTCATGAAATAGGTTTGGATTTTTCTCAAATACTGCGTTCAACATTGCGTCAGTCACCCGATGTAATAATGCTTGGTGAAATACGTGATAGCGAAACGATAGACATTGCAATGAAGGCGGCACTTACGGGCCATATAGTTTTTTCCACGCTCCATACAAACGATGCACCTTCGGCTATATCCCGTTTGATCAATATGGGTGTTGCGCCTTTTCTAATCTCATTTTCGATAAACCTTATAGCTGCACAGCGGTTGGTAAGACGTATATGTCCGGCATGCCGGGAATCTTATCAACAAGATCTCTCCGGAAACACCGAAATTCCTTTGCAATACCGAAAAAAAGATGCTATTCTATACCGAGGCAAGGGTTGTTCTGAATGCTCAAATACAGGTTATAAAGGGCGCATAGCGGTAATAGAAGCTCTTTCTTTTGATAATACTATACGTGATATGATAATAAGAAAAAAATCAACCGAAGAAATACGTGATTACGCTTTAAAAAATACTACTATGCTATCGTTACGTGAAGATGCCAGTGAAAAATGTTTTAAAGGCGAAACTACTCTTGAAGAGGTATTAAGAGTTACAACAAATATATAAGACTATGGGATTATTCAACTGGACAGGAATAAATGCTGACGGTAAAAAAGATTCAGGCACGATAGACGGAGAGAATCTTTCTTCAGTTATCACTCAGCTTAAAGCCCGGAAAATACAAATAACGGATATAAAAGAGATAAAAACCCAGAAAAAAGTAAGACGGGGGAAGGTAAGGTCAAAGGATCTTGAACTGTTCAGCCGTCAACTTGCATCACTAATACAATCACGTATACAAATAGTCAAAAGTCTTGATATATTGGCTAACCAGGTAGATAATCCATATTTTTCGGAAGTAATACTCTCTGTAAAAAAGAATATCGAAAAGGGTAATTCTTTGGCTATGTCATTTGCCGAATACCCAAAAGTTTTTTCACCGCTTTTTATAAATATGATCAATGTAGGTGAGTTTAGCGGGAACCTTGATAAAATGCTTAATCGACTGGCAACATATATTGAAGGATATAACGCATTGATAAAACGTGTAAAGTCAGCAATGATATATCCTATCGTTGTCTTTGGCATTGCTGCGGTGCTTTTAGCTTTGATCTTTATCTTTGTTATCCCAGGTTTTAAAAGTATTTTTGACAGTTTAGGCAAAGGCTTACCGCTACCGACTCAGATACTAATAAGCACCAGTGATTTTATTCGTGCATATATTATATATATGGCTATCGGAATAACCGGGCTGATCTTTGGCGCACTGAAATTCTTTTCTTCGGAAAAAGGTAAAAGAATATTTGAAATCATAAGGGCAAGAATCCCTATTTTTGGTGATTTGCACAAAAAAATGGTACTAGCCCGTTTTACAAAAACTTTGGCGATTTTAATAAAAAGCGGCGTAACAATTATTAACGCGCTGGAGATATCGGGTAAAACCGCGGGAAGCTATAAACTTGAAGAAGAACTTATGCCTACCATAACTAACGAAGTTTCCAGAGGTAAAAAGCTTGATATCGCCCTTCAAAATTCCGGATTTTTCCCTCCTATGGCCACAAACATGATTGGAGTAGGGGAAGAAGGAGGAGACCTTGGTAATATGCTTGACAGGGTTTCGGATTTATATGATAAAGATGTAGAAAACGCGACATCTGCTTTATTATCTATTATGGAGCCGCTAATCATAGTTGTTCTAGGGACATTGATAGGCGGAATTGTTATTTGTTTATTCCTGCCTATCATGAAAATGAGTTCCATGGTAGGATAGAATTCGCCTGTCTTTTTTTATTCTATAATTATTAAGTTTGCATTTTAATTCAAGTTTAGTATAATATCTCAAAAATAGGTGAAATTATGCTAAAAAAAATAAATGTATTAATATTAACAATATCTCTTTTTACCGGGATTACATACGCCTCGACAATAATTTTAAACAATGGAGATACGTTTGAAGGGAATATTGTAGAAAGAACGAAAGATAAAATTACAATTAACGTCCGTGGGATAGAAAAGGAATTTAACGCTTCGGAAATATCAAAGATCAAAGGCCGCAGAGCTGTCGCATCTAAAAAAAACCTTGAGGAAAATATTCCGGAAGCAGCCGAACTACAAAAAACCACCAAGCCTATCGCTAAAGAAAAACCGTCTGTTAAGATAAATCCAAACCTTGAATTAACATTCCAAAATGCTTTAAGAAATGCCGCTTCAGGGAATTTCGATACCGCAAAAATAATCTTCAAAGAATTACAGAAAACTGAACAAGACAATGTCAATGTAATTCAGTCACTTAATATAATTGAGGATCTCGATATAAAGATCATTTCGGACGAATACGCAAAAGCCTTGTTTAGTGGCGCGTATCTTTATTATATCGAAGATTACGATAACGCTATTAAATCTCTCCAAAAAGCGCTTCAGTTAAGGCCTGAAAGCTCTGAGATATATTATAATCTTTCCAGTATATATCAGGCGCTTAATGATTATACCAATGCGATCATTTACTTGAAAAAATTATACGAGCTTACACCTGCGGATCCTGATGTTGTATTTGATCTGGGTTGTTGCTATTATTTAAAAGAAGATTTCAAAAATGCGATAATCTATTTGAAAAAAGCTACGACCATAATACCTGATGATCCTTATATTTATACGTTATTGGGCATGTCCTACTACATGGTTGATAACCGAAAAGACGCTAAAGACATACTCAAACTTGCATGTGCCTTTTACGAAAAGGGAAATAATCTAAAAGAATCTGAAAAAATCAAAAAGTTCATAGCGACTATACTCTAAAAACCTAAGATTTTTCAAGCATCTATCCCTTTACATATACCCTTACAGTGATATAATATTTATATATTTATTTGTTCCGCATGATATTTAGGAGGGATTATGTCACGAAAGGTCAGCAAAAAATCTGTTAGAAAAAAGCCCGTAGCTGCTAAGAAAGCCGTATCTAAATCTAAAGCAACAAAGACTATAACCCTAAAACTTACCGGTAACCAGTGGGCATATGTTAATAAATGGTCCGATAAGGCCAATTTAATACCATCGGAATATGTTAAAAAGATTCTTTTAGATTTTTTGAATATCGAATAACATCTTCTGTTTTTTAAAATTAAATAATATGAATGGAAAAGAGATAAAACTGCCCAAACTGCTTTTAGGCACATGGTCTTTTGGCAACGACAAGTGGTGGGGAGCCCAGTCATCCAAACAGTCTCTTGCGACT
The DNA here is from genome assembly GCA_028703535.1 of Candidatus Omnitrophota bacterium. Taxonomy (GTDB): domain Bacteria; phylum Omnitrophota; class Gorgyraeia; order Duberdicusellales; family 4484-171; genus JAQVMQ01. The sequence continues at coordinate 35,516 of JAQVMQ010000003.1, forward strand.
CTTGAAACGGCATTAGATTGTAATATAAATTTCATTGATACTGCGCCTTGTTACGGTCGCGGCAACTCAGAAAAAATAATAGGCGAATTCTTAAAATCGCGCAAGCGTAATGATGTATTTATTGCTACAAAGTTAGGACTTTCATGGAAAGATAACAGTCCGGTAATATTCCATGATCTTTCTCCTGAAAAAATGAAAATAGAACTTGATCTATCACGTAAACGTCTTAATACGGATATTATCGACCTATATCAGATACACTGGCCGGATGAAAATACGCCTATCGAAAAATATGCAGATATGATGCTCGATTTTTACAATAAGGGCTTTATAAGGTTTATTGGTGTAAGTAATTTTTCCGTTAAGCAAATAACCGAATTCATGCGTTATTGCCCTTTGCATACTGTTCAGCCTCAATACAGCATGTTCTTTAGAGAGATAGAGGACGAGCTAGTGCCATTTTGTCAGCAAAATAACATAAAGATAATAACTTATGCACCTTTATACAGCGGCATATTAACAGGTAAATTCCATTTAAAATCTAAAGCCATACCAACAGATATAAACCGTAAAAATAAGATAAACCACTTTAAAGAACCGTTATTTTCAATAGATAAAAAAACACTTCAAAGTCTTGTCGATATTGCCAATAAAGCTGATCTTACAATGGCCCAGTTGGCCATTATTTGGAATTTCAGCCAAAACGGGATATCTGCGGCGATATTTGGTGCAAGAAACCCGCAACAAATACGGGAAAACTCCAAAGCATTAAATGTTACTATATCTGATGATGATATGGTGTTAATAACTAATATACTGAATGAGCGCGACGACGCTATAAAATCAATAAAATAAAACTAAGAGATAATTCTCAGTATCATAACCAGCAACCATAATTTAAGTGATTAGCTGGTCCCGTGAATAAAGTAATGGTCCCGAGAGCGAAGCGAATCGGGAAAGATAAAACTAAATAAAGGTTAGATATAAGATACTTCGAGACCACTCTCAGTATCATAAAAAATCAAAGTAAAACTAAATAAAGGACATTTTTTATGAAAATACTTGTGACAGGCGCGACAGGGTTTATAGGTAGAAATCTTGTACGAAAATTAGTAATTTTATATCCTGAGGCACAAATAACATGTCTCGTGCGCTGTACAAGCAATACGACATCTATAAATGACCTGGGTCTTAAGTTTATTATAACTGATATCTCAGATTATAACGAATTAATAAAGATCAATACAGTTTATGATTTTATATTTCATTGTGCCGGTTGCGTTAGCAACAAAAGTAAAACTTTATTAAAAAAATACAATATAGAGGCAACTGAAAATGTTTATCGTTATGCCTTGGAGACCGGTTCAGGAAAAGTTATATACACAAGCTCTGTCGCAACAGTAAGCGGTAACCCTCAGAACCCGTTAACCGAAAATTTGCCGTATATGGTGAGCAATCTGTATGGCTGGTCTAAAATGGAAGCAGAGAAGTCTGCCATCAAATACCGTGCGCTTGGTGTTAAAACAGCAATAATACGGCCTACCATGATATACGGCAAAGACGAGCCGCATTTATTGAAATTAATAGTCAATTTGATAAAACACCGTCTATTTTTTATATGGGGTAACGCGGACATAAAATTCCATTTAGTATATATTGATAATGTAGTAGATTGCCTTATAGACGCCATGTCAAATAACGGGTATCTTGCCGGTACATATTTTATCTCAGACAATGAAGTACTGACGTTCGGTCAAGTTATGGATATAATAGCCAGTGCGTTACATGTAAGGCCGCCAATACGTATGTCGAAAAAAATAATAAATATACTCCGAAAAATACCTATTATAAAAGACAAAATTAATGCCGTATTTAAAGACAGAGAGTTCCCAAACGCCGCACTTAAATCAATAGGATTTATCCCGCAATATGAAGCGAGAAATGCCCTTATGTTGACCGCAAAATCTATTGCCGAAAGACCTTCAAAAAAGAGCTAAGCTGCGTCTTTGTATTGCTTACCGGTATATTTGATAAATTGATAGCAATATGTGTGTACGTACTATAAACATGCAATCCACAATATAATCAGCTGTTGAATATAAAGCCCGTATTATGAGTAAAAAAACATATATATTTGCCACGAAAATCGGGAGTTCTTTTAAAGACAAATATCTTAATTGAGTAAGTATTTTCAATTACTAGATTACTTCCTATAATATATCTTATGTTAACTTTTACAATATAGTCATTTTAAGCTTTTAATTAATAAATACAATGTTTTTTCTTCTCTTTTATTTTTTTAGAGCTTCTTATCAATTCTACCTTTGAGTTATTAAACTACATATATGGTTATATATCTGTCTGTGGTTTTAAAAGGTATCATAACTTGCCGTAAATAGCCGTTTTCCTGAGTTATTTTATGGGTCTTTATTAAAGATATATTCCGGCCAGATCTTCATCAGTATCGTAATCCTGCGCCCATCCGTCTATGTCGAGTTTTATCATCTCATTTACCACGATATCGTATTCTTCAGGAGATACTCTGCGATTGATTTCAGGGTAATCCCTGGCCGTAAAATACGGCTGGAATTGACACATCAAACTGACCTTAAAATCGGTAAGATTCGCACTCAGCCAATTGATTATTTTTACCGATTTATCTGCACATCCTGGAAGCACAAGATGCCTGACTATCAGCCCGCGTTTCATCATGCCGTCTGAGTCCATAACCGTGCGCGATACCTGCCGCTGCATTTCTTTTAAAGACTCACTGCATCGTAAAAAATAATCTTCAGCTTTAGAATATTTTTTTGATACGTCACTATCAATATATTTCATATCCGGAAGGTATACATCAATTATACCGTCTAATAGCTCAATTATATCTCTTTTTTCATAACCTGAGGTATTATAAACAATAGGCAGGTTTAATCCGCGGTCAAACGCATTATCCAGTGCTTTGAGTATATACGGCAAATAATGTGTCGGCGTTACCAGATTAATATTATGGGCACCGTCAGTCTGCAAACGTATCATCTTATCAGCGACATCTTCAATGGTATTTTTTTCGCCGTTTGGAAAATGAGAAAACTTGTAATTTTGACAATAAACACATCTCAAAGGACAACCTGAAAAAAAAATCGTACCGCTGCCCCCGCTGCCGCTTATTACAGGCTCTTCTCCCTTATGAAGAAAATTTGAATATATCAAAATATCATTACCTGCCGAACATATGCCGCGCTCACCGTGAATCCGGTCAACACCGCATTCACGAGGACATAGATCGCATCTGGATAAACGTTCATTAAGACCTGAAACAATTTTTTTTATAAGATTCTGTTTTTTTCTCATATTTTTATAATAGCCGGTTAATATAGCCAAACCAAATGCGGTAGCTGAACCTAATTTACCTTATCTGTTTTCTATATATTTTTCTTATTTCTGATAAGACAGATATATATTTATCTGTCTTAAAATCAGGATATGTAGTCGGCAATACCTGAAAAGTCCCTGCCTTGTATTGAAGAGTGACTTCCGCGAATATACCTTTGCCGATGGCTATACGGTGCGCGTAGTCTTTTGTCGTTATTAAAACAAATTTTGCTTCAGTTAAATACCCCGGATCAATGTTTACACGCCTGTTACCTTTGACAGACAGCCCGGATTCAATGTGCATTATAGCGCGCTTTATTTTTACAAAATCATCCTGTCCACGTAATTTAATAAATGAGATAAGTCTCTTATAAAGCGGCCGGCCCATTTCGGGACAATAGTAATCAGTTTCTGAAAAAGACATTTTGTCTGTTTCATAGTCAGTCTTACCGAATTTTTTTAATAATTTATCTTTCGCATTGGCATAATCCGTCTCAGATGAATATATCAAGCCTATTACCAGTTTTACTTCAACAGGCTTTTTTAGCTTAAGATACGCGTTAACGGACATTTTTTAGTTATGTTTACTATCAAAGACAGGCTTTTGGGCTTTTTCGGCAGAATCAATGTATTTCTCAAGTATTTTCTTATCTTTAGGTGCTATATCACTGAAGAAGATACCTACATAATATAGACCCGCGCCATTATCCCTTATATACTCACGGCGGACTATTACCCCTTCACAATTAACTTTTTTTACTGTATTGGTTTTATTTTTTTTGACAGGTATCAAAAGAACGACATTAAGCTTAGTCATTAATTCAAGGGGCTTATCAATTGAACAATAAGCACCACTCACAGAAATATTCTTGGTTTCTGTCAATATGTCGTTTTCGCCGCCCGCTAACTTCAGTGGCAAAACTTTCTCAAACCGCTTATGTTGTCTTCTTTCCTGCATAACTTTATCCTAAAAAACAATCTCAACAAAAAAGATATAATAAAACTTTTATTAGCTTAATCAATATACTATGCTGACTGTTTCTTTTGAAGGAAAGTTTTAAAGCAGGTCTTATTGCAATAATGGCCGCCATCTTTGTAATACCAGGTCGACCTTAAAAGAGACTTATTGCAATTTCCGCAGTTTTTTCTTTTTGCTTCGCTTCTTTTACTCATTTTTTTACCTTATTAATTTATTGATATACTTGACAAAGAAAATCAGTTATTGTGCGCTTGCTGGTTGAGGGTACATCGACGAAACGCAGTCCGGCAGAAAAACGCTCTGCCAATCGTTCTTTATTACACCACATAACTTCAGCTTTCACTCTTATTATCTTATCAATCAGGTTTATATTAACCTTGAAATTCTCGCCTTTCACTAAAAAATCATCAGTAAGTATTTTTACACCGTTCTCACTAAGGTCTTTACTTACGGTGTAAAAAAAACTCTTTTTTCCGGCCAAATCACATTCAACCGGAAAAGATATGCCAATTCTTGGTTCTATACGTCTTTCATCCATTGTTTATTATCTCTTGTTTGATATTTGTAAAGAAAATATACCATATTCATACATATTTGTCAATGTACCCTGGAAATTTTTTAAGTGTCTGCCGCACAAGGTCTAAAGAAATATCAGAAACCACCTCTACTCTGCCTATTTTGGACAATAACACCATACGCACAGTACCACCCGAAAATTTCTTGTCATAGACGAGTTTTTTAAATAGCTGTTTTGGCTCATATTTAGCGGTTACAGGCAAATTATAAGCTTGAATAAGGGTAATGACCGCCTTAACCTCATTTTCGCTTGTTTTGCCCATAATATACGATAAATATGCTGCATAGGCCATGCCGATTGCTACAGCCTCGCCATGAGTTATCTTCTTGAATGAAGTTATACCTTCCAAAGCATGCGCGAAAGTGTGCCCGAAATTAAGTATAGTGCGTAAACCCGATTTTTCCGTTTCGTCACGGCTGACCACCATAGCCTTACACTTTGCAGATACAGCGACGAGATTAGTCAATGCTTTGGGCTCTCTGGAAAGTATCTTGAGTTTATTAACTTTTAAAAAATTAAAAAAATCTTTATCCATGATTATCCCGTATTTAATAGCTTCAGCAATGCCTTGATTAAAATCATCATCAGTTAAGGTCCTAAGAAATTCGATATCCGTGATAACACGTTTGGGCTGGTAAAATGTACCAACAATATTTTTTACACCGTTAAAATCGATGGCTGTCTTACCGCCTATACTTGAATCAACCTGCGCAAGCAAAGTTGTCGGAACTTGAATTACCGGTATACCGCGCTTATAGACGGATGCGGCAAATCCCGCAAGATCGCCTACAGTACCTCCGCCAACGGCGACGATATATATTGTCCTGGAGACTTTGTCAAAACCCATTATCCGGTTTAAAGTGCGTAAAAACACTTCTTTGGATTTTGCCGACTCACCATTAGGTACAACAATAATACCCGCTGTGTTTTTATCCCCAAAAATTTTCAAAAACTGAAGTTTGTAAAGTTGATAAACTTTCGAAGAAGTGATTACAACCGGATAATTACCAGTTTTCAAACTTTCAAATAATTTTCTGGATTTTAAGAAATTATTTGCACCTATAACAACCTCATAGGAGTTCTCTTTTATCTTTACTTTTATATTTTTAGTCATATTAAATCACTCCGTCTATACCTATAATAAATAGTATACTCCTAACAATCGGCGTAAGCAAATATTTACAACCCCCGGCAAAAATAAAAAAAACAAAAAATAAAAATGATAGCCAGACGTTTGAGAAATATTTTTCCATTATACGGTTTGGCCATATAACCATGATTATTCTGGCACCGTCTAACGGCGCAAAAGGCAACAGGTTAAAAACAAAAAGATATATATTTATTGCCGAAAAAATTATCCATATTTCAGATAGCCACAAAAGATTTAGCCTATAGGAAAAAGCAAAAAATATACCCAAAAACAAGTTAACTAACGGGCCGCTTAAACATATCTTTATAATATCCTGTTTAGGGCGGCGAAGCTGTGCAGGATTTATAGGTATAGGTTTAGCGTAACCGATAGGCAAAAAACCTGCTGTAAGCAAAAGGAACAAAGGCAGACAACATGTCCCAAACATATCAATATGCGCAATCGGATTTAATGTATTACGTTTGTTAAATCGTACTGTAGGATCGCCCAACTTGTCTGCGGCATAACCGTGGATATACTCATGAAGACAAATGAAAAAAATTGTTGAGACAAAAATGACCGCCGTCATTTGTTTTTGGTCTCCGCATCGTCTATCTTTAATTTATTTAATTGAATTAAACGCTGTTTGGCTTTTTCTATCTGCGCAAAAGTAAGTTTTCTTTCACGCGCGAGATAATAATACGGCTCTTTATTTTTATTGTCAGGCATCAATATATCCTGAGCTATATCAAGATAAAAAGCATCAGACAAAAGATCATCACCCCGTACTTTATTAATGTACTTTCCGGCAAGAAGAACATCGTTTTTTGCAAGTTCGGATATTACCGATATAAGCCCATAAACTCCTTCCGGTTTGACAACAGGATAATAAGCTTCAAGTTCCGGTAATATTCTACGACCCATAGCCGTTAATTTGTTACGCGCCGATATGCGCTGCTGTAAATTGGCATCGGCAAGTTCGTTAAGCAGATTTTTTATTTTATTATTTAATTCGATCGCGGCTTTCCGTCTTTGCAGTACAGGATTATCTTCTTTGGCAACTAACGATAAAAATTTGTTATTTACCCAACCGCATATATACGGATAGGCAGAGATCTTATACCAGCCGCTATTCTTTGCTAACGCAATAAGTTCAGTATCTTTTGATACTTGCCCTATTATAGGCGCATTAATAGATGCATCAGCACGAATATTAAGACTGTCTGCCGATACTTTTATTTTATTAGGTTTATCGAGCGAAACATAATCTTCGCTGACATATCCGTAAAAACCTTTTTCAGGCAGAACTATCTTTGCCCAGCCATAAGCACGCTTAATGACTTCAACCTGTGTATTCTGCGGTAGACTGCCAAATGATTCAGCAGAAACCGTTGAGTCAACCCGCACATTGACACCGTCATTGTTAATGTAATATTTCTGTCCGCAAAAACCCTGGCAGATAAATAATAAAGAAATAATTAAAAACGCGATTATTTTTTTCATCGCAGATTATTTCTTTCCCTTTGCTCCGTCCTTCTTCTCATCTTTTGCGACTTTTTCTTTCTTACCGCTCTTCATCTTAATGACTTTTATCTTAGGCAGCCCCAATACATCTGATTCTTCAGTCCACTTACCTTTTTCTTTAAGCCATTTTATTCTGTCAGTACGCGTCATAATAGACTTTTGACCGCCAAAACCACCAGCACGTTTTAGTGAAGCATGCATACTCATTTTCTTACCTCCTTAAAAACCGGCATTTATAACCGGTATTTTTTCACGAATCCGTCTTTATATTTTTTCTTAAGTTTATTAAGTTCTTTTTCAGCTTCAGCTTTGCTATTAAAAGTACCGACATAAACGACATAATAATCGTTAGAAGTCTTTTTAGTAATCACGCCAAAGCCTTTCGATTCCAGATCATCCGATTCTTTTTTTGCGCGCGTTTCCGCTTTATAGCTTGCTACCTGGATTACATACCCTTCCTGCTGCATAGTCTCCTGTACTGCGTTGTTATCTGACACAGTTTCGCTTAAAACAGGCGCTTGCTCATTAATCAAAGCTTCTTGTCTGGTTTCAGAATATACCTGCGCCTCTGCCGGAAGGACTTCACGGGAAACAGTCTGCTTCTGTTCTTTCAAATAAGCCAATTTACGGCCGCGTTCTACACCTAACGAAAACGCGACAATCAATAGAAGACCAACTATTACAAGCCCTAAAACAAGAGTATCACGCGGTAAAGTTATCGTCGTGCGCTGTGTACCAAATTTAGGTGTTTCCTGATAACCAAATAAATGTAACTGTTTGCCTTTCATATAGTTCTCCAAAAGCAACAGCGAGTAAAAATGACCAATATTATATTTCCTTATAGACAAGAACGCAAGTGTTTTTTTATGTCAGCTTTATCTATGACTTTAAGGAAAACTTCTACAACTTTACCGTCAAATTGTTTACCCGATTGCTTTTTAAATTCATTTTTTATCATATCAAGTGATATTTTACCTTTATAAGGACGGCCGAAATACATAGCATCAAATGCGTCGATAATTGCCAATATACGCGCGCCGAGAGGGATTTGCTGTTTCTTTAAACCCGACGGATACCCCTTACCGTCATAACGTTCATGATGATGTCTTATTATCGGCAATGCCGGCTTAAGCATTTCCATATTTTTAAGCATATCCGCCCCCGCATTAGGATGTTTACGCAATACATCATATTCATCCTGTGTCAACGTAGCTTTTTTGTTAAGCAATTCTGTCGGCACCTCGGTTTTCCCCGCGTCGTGCAGTAATGATGCATATTCCAAAGCGTTTATCTCCTTTTCTGTTAACCGCATCTCTTTTCCCATTTCTTTAACCAATTTGATAACACCGCTCGTATGCAAATACGATGTCGGCACGAATTGATGAAGCATGCGTGTTAAGGATTTTACATAATTCACCATCAAGCGTTTTTCGTCACGTCGCATAGCCAATAATTTAACGCCTAAACTCATTGTTTCACAAAGTGATAAAAACCAACGCTGTTCCCATTCCAGAAATTCGGTTTTACGCCGTAAATATACACCGCCCAGCGTTTCTCCAAAATTAAACGGCGACATCATTCTCTTGCCTTGAGTTATCTCCCGTTCACTGGCAAATATTTCTCGTTCACGTATAGTTAAAATAGACTTACCGCCCGACTTTACTGTTTGGGTTTTACCGTCGAATTTGACTTTAAGCAAAGGGTACGAACCTGCATGTTTAAATACGATTACAATCTTATCAGCAGCAAGGGAATTTTTAAAAACACGGCCTATACCTAAGGCAAAAGTTCTCTGGTCCTCTGAAGAATTGGCAAGCCGGTATACCATATGATATGTAGAAAATATTTTATTATATCTTTTCATCAGTACTCCATTCATCTTTAATTAGCATATAAAAATTATCCAGACTTTGAGATATAATTTTTGTGTCAAAAATTACAGGCATGAAATTAGTATCTCCATCCCAACGTGGAACTATATGTACATGAATATGTTCTTTTATCCCTGCACCGGAATGTTGCCCTATATTCATTCCGATATTAAAGCCTTTCGGCTTGATAGTTTTCTTAAGTTTCTTTATCGCGTTAATCATTACAGTATTTATATCCAAAACTTCGGTATCTGTCAAATTTTCCATACCAGCAATATGCCTGTTAGGCACAACCATCAAATGCCCGTTATTATACGGATATTTATTTAAAATGACAAAACAATGTTTTGACCGGTGAACCACAAGATTTTTTTCGTCTTTTTTAGACTTTAAAACTTTACAGAAAATACACCCCTTCTCCGGAACAGTTTTCTGAACATAATCAATACGCCATGGCGCCCATATACGATCATTTTTAGTCACAGCTTACTATTTTCCTTTCTATGATCTTCCCTGAATCAACTACAATTATTCCGAAACTGCGCGAATCAGAAAAAACCTTGTCGGTCACTGAACCCGGATTAAAATAAACTATATCGTTACGGATTTCGTTATAAGAATGATGCGAATGCCCAAAAACAAGAATGTCAAGCTTCTCGAGTTCATTACCGAAAAGACGGGTGACGTAATCAATAATACCGTCAGGATGTCCGCGTCCATGCGTGAGGCCTATAGTCACATCTTCGAAAGTTAATATACATTTCTCAGGAAGTGTGCGTTTAAGCTCCTGTGTATCCATATTCCCGCAAACGGCGTATACTTCAGTAAGTTTAGCTAATTTATCCAACACAGAAGCTTCTACACAATCACCTGCATGAAGACATAGATCAGCACGCTTAGCTTCCTGCTCAATAATCGCCGGAAGTTTATCTGCAGATACAGGGATATGCGTGTCCGATATAACTAATATCCGTGTCATTATACTTTACCTCCGCCGGCAGAATAAAAATTATCCCGAAAAGAAATTACCGGATGATTATACATCTTCAACAGATAATTCACTTCTTCAATATCCCAGGCCATTATATTATGATCTTTGGCTATTACTTTTGCTGTCGAAGGTATGCTTGACAAAGATATGAATATCTTTTTTATCTTCTTACCGTTAAGGTTTTTACCTTTTTCAATAAAATTAAATATATCATTATCATCTGTATTCCCGTCTTTTATACCTGCAAAGACCACTTCACGTCCTTCACCGATAAGTATAGACAAATTATCTTCAGTAGGGTCATTCATAACACGGTTTTTAGTTAACTTAGGTAATATATAATTTTTAGCCCCGCATTTTATGATATCATCGTCGAAAGACGACATAAGCCCTAATATTTTTGATACTTTATCTCTAAAGAAATCTTCTCTAAAAAGATCGATATTTTCAAAAACCGCATGACGCCATGCAATACGTCTGCGTAAAGTATTGGTTATAGGCATAACAAAATAAAAAACAAATACATTTGAAACCCAGAAAGAAAATAAACTGTCTTTAATACGACACATATTCCCTGCATTTTCCAGATAACCCAGATCATCAAATTTAGATATAATAGTTTCAAGATCCCGCGGCTTACAGAGGTTTAAGTTATTTATATCGGATTTTCTGGTATAGCCTTTACTAATATAATGAAGAATTTTAAGTGCTGTCGGATAGTTTTTTATTTTAGCGCATATTATATCCATACGTTTCATAAATCTTTGGAAAAGATAAGATTCTTTACGGTATACTAACAATTCCATCAGCGAAGCAAGATCATTTATTTCATTATCCGTACGCTTAAATTCGTTAAGACAATTAACGGCATAATCATAATAGCTCACGTTATCTCCAAGATAATTTGCCAGAAAAGATATAAAGAACGGCGAAACATTATTGACAGAAAGTGATTTCTTTAAACGCATATAGTTATTAAAGAATATGCCATTATTAATATGTATAAGCTCAAAATTACCGAAAAGCAGGTTCAATTGTTCGGACATTATATTTTCTGCTTTTTTTATTTTAGAAGATGTTAATATTACCATACAGTCACGTTGTACTATTATGAATTTCGAAAAATCTTTAAAACATCCGGGAAAAACTGATTCAAGCGCGAGAAATTCTTCAACAACAAAAAGACATTTCCCCTTAGTCTCAAGTATAAAAGAATTAATAAAATTCAAGATATCATTAAAAGAAATATTATTTTGCAGTAAAGTTTCTTTTATTATCCCTGTGGTTTTGGGCAGTAAATTAACAGCACTTTGAACGAGCTGATCCATAGAGTTTGTCATCTTAAGATAACGGCCCAGTAGAGAATAAACGGCATTACGGTATATTTCGTCTTTACCGCCGTATTTGGCCAGCACATGAATAATCTCAAAATTCGACACACAATCGCCACCCAAATAATCTTCAAGGAAATAATTGAGTTCATCCGCATCGTCGCCCAGAACAGCTATATTCTGTCTATACCCGTCGATAAAGCCTTTAACGCGTTTATCTAATAAGTTTAGATTGTCCGAACGATTTCCGGATATACCAAGATTATCCTGCATACTTTATTAGCCCTTATTTTTTCTATTTAAATAAACTAACGGATCACACGGCTGATAGCCCTTCCTGACTTCAAAATGAAAATCACATCCCAACGCTGAACATGTCCCCAGCCCTGCAAGCTTCTGACCTGAAGTCAACGTATCACCTTCTTTGACCAGTATATCACTTAAGTTAGCATATATCGTATATAAATTTCCCGAATGTTTTAAGATTACTGTCTTGCCCCATCCACGCAAATAATCCGAAAATACTACACGGCCGGACATGGCAGCCATAACCTTGGAATCACTTTCCGAAGTTTTAATATCAATACCGTTATTGGTTATGTTCTTCAGCTTCTCCCCGTAAAAACTTACTATTTCGCCGTTAACAGGCCATGCCATATCACCGCCCGAAAATGAATACTGACGTCGGGGTATAACTATAACCTGCCCTATTTTAAGATCACGATAATTTGCTATTTTGTTGATTTCGCATATCTCATTTACGCTAACACCATAACGTCTTGAGATAGCCCATAACGAATCACCTCGGCGTATTGTATAGTTGTTCTTCTCAGAGTTTAGGCTAAATCCGCTGTATGTCGATGTAGGTGTAATGGTCGCAACACCTGAAGTGTTCATGCGGCCCGAAGAACATGCAGTTAAAAATATACTGATAATAATTAATGTTAAAAATCGCATAAAATATGAAAACGGTTATTTATATATAATATATATATTACCTAAAAAAAAAGATATTTCAAACGAAAAAAAAAGACCATAAAAATCGTAAACGCTAAAATAAAAACTAATCTTTAAATACTCATCTAATCCATTGCGAAAAAACAATAATAAGCTATAATTAGATAGCTATAAATCGTAAGTTATAAGCTATATGATATAAATCTTAGGACTTTATAAAGGTTTCTTTCCCAACTTTGTCTATAGCATAAGACTTATGGCTATAGTAAGGTAAGGCATCTCGGATACACATCCTCGATGCCGTAAATGAAACTTAGGTTTTTTGACATGTAGTAAAAAAATCTTTAGTTGAATTTATCCTGAGCAAAGCGAAGGGCAAAAAATCAAAAAGTGTTCTTTGTTATTGTATTAGGTTTATAAGGCGTCTCGGATACACATCCTCGATGCCGCAAAAAATCAAGGAATAACCCTTGATTTCTATCATTTTTTGCGGGCGTAGTTCAGTGGCAGAACTCCAGCTTCCCAAGCTAGCGACGTCGGTTCGATTCCGATCGCCCGCTCCATTTAGTT
>JAQVMQ010000037.1 GCA_028703535.1 Candidatus Omnitrophota bacterium
TTGGATATATTTGCATATTTAACCCTTAAAGAAGAAGGGCTTATTATAAATAGAACTTTTGAGGATATGCCAATGGTAAAAGAGGAAAACGCTTATTTAGAATTTGCGAATAAATCTTGACACTATCCTTGATTAGATATAAAATAAAAGTGGAAATGGCTTAAACTATGGAAAAAGAAAGATACTAAAAGAAGGAATAAAAGGGTGGAGCAAAATAGTAAAAAGAAATATCGATGGGAAAAGATAAAAATTATCAGGATAAAACTTAACCCGGAACAGGCGGTATTGAGTTGTTGTAATGGAGTAGATAGGGCTGGAAATACTGGCGTGAAGCAATGCGATGTCTTGTATTGCGGGTGTGTGATGGGAACGACTTTGGAGATGATCAGCAGCTAGTTTTTTTTTTGTTATTTTTTCAGAAGTTTAAAGGTGATACTTTTAAAGCTTGTACTGTTTTAAACAGCATTTTTAATGATGGTAGATCGATTTGCGATTTCATTTCAAGACGCTGCCAGTATTTTAGAGTTATCCCAGCAAGGTCCGATGCCTCTTCTTGTGTGAACTTATTTTTAGTTCGGTATTTTTTTATATTTTAAACTAAAATATCTTTTATATTGTTCTCTTCGTTTTTCATGCGCAATTATCTCATTACATACCTAAAAGACATATTTAGGATGGGGTATGTTTTACTTGAGTACCTAAGAAGTATGTTTATAATGTATATTGTAAAAAGATAGATGTCTATTGTAGATAAAGCATCAATAAGGCTTAAAAAAATATCTTTTTAAAACTGTAAAGTTGGTTTTAGAGATATAATATCACTATATCTATTTAATTTATTTCAAATTAACATCTTTTGTTGTAGCGGAATATAACCATTAGGTTTTTAGGATAATTATTTATTGAAAGGTTGACAACAGCTTTATTGATACTAAAATAGTATCAATAAAATGATCGTGACGAGATTTCAAAAAAAAGGGGGTATTTATGTTTTGTTATCAGTGTCAGGAAACAGCAAACGGTTCGGGGTGTGGTGTCCGTGGTGTGTGTGGCAAAACTGAAGATGTGGCAAATTTGCAAGATCTACTTATCTATAATTTAAAAGGGTTGTCTGTTCTTGCGGTGAGAGCTAAACAAAAAGCGATAGACACGGCAGAAGTAGATAGATTTATAATCGAGAGTTTGTTTGCGACGATTACGAATGTCAATTTTAGTAAAAAAAGTTTTGTTAAACGTATTAGGGCTTTGATATCTTTTAAAGACAAATTCAAAAGTTTGTTAAATTTAAACGATGTAGAGTCTACCCAACTGCATGATGCGGTTAACTGGACTGCTCAAACGGAAATAGAGTTTGATGAAAAAGCAAAGAGTATAGGTGTCTTGCGGACTGAGGATGTGGACATTCGTTCATTAAGAGAGTTATTAGTCTATGGACTTAAAGGTATTGCTGCCTACGCAGATCATGCTTATGTTTTGGATAATGAAGATCCAAAGATATATGAGTTCATTGAAAAGGCATTAGCCGCGACATTGGATGATAGTTTATCGGCCGATCAGTTGGTTGAGCTAGTCATTGAATGCGGTAAATTCGGCGTCGACGCTATGGCTTTATTGGATAAAGCTAATACCCAAAAGTATGGGCATCCCGAAATCACAAAAGTTAATATAGGTGTCAGGAAGAACCCTGGTATTTTGATTTCAGGGCATGATTTAAGGGATATGCATGATTTATTGGAACAAACTAGAGGTACCGGCGTTGATGTTTATACACATGGTGAGATGCTGCCTGCGAATTATTATCCGGAATTTAAGAAATATGATAATTTGGTTGGGAATTATGGTAGTTCATGGTGGCTTCAAAATAAAGAATTTGAGACTTTTAATGGGCCGATATTGATGACAACGAATTGTATTGTGCAACCCAAGGATTCTTATAAAGACAGAATCTTTACGACAGGTGTCGCGGGATTTGACGGAGTTAAAAATATTGATAACAGAAATGGCAAAAAACAAAAAGATTTTTCTGAGATTATCGCTTTAGCCAAGAAATGTCCTGCACCTACGGAAATCGAGACAGGTGAAATAATCGGGGGATTTGCTCATAACCAAGTCTTTGCTTTAGCCGATAAAGTCGTTGAGGCAGTAAAAAGCGGCGTGATAAAGAGGTTTATCGTTATGGCGGGCTGCGATGGCAGACATAAGACGCGAGATTATTTCACTAAGGTTGCGGAAAGTTTGCCGAATGACACTATTATATTAACTGCAGGTTGCGCTAAGTACAGGTATAATAAATTAAAACTTGGTGACTTAGGCGGTATCCCGAGGGTTTTAGATGCAGGGCAATGTAATGACTCTTACTCTTTGGCTGTTATTGCTTTAAAGTTAAAAGAAGTTTTTGAACTTGATGATGTAAATAAATTACCTATTTCGTTTGATATTGCATGGTATGAACAAAAAGCGGTTATAGTATTATTGGCTTTACTTTATCTGGGGTTTAAGGGTATGAGGCTGGGCCCGACGTTGCCGGCGTTTTTGTCTTTGAATGTAGCCAAAGTTTTAGTTGAAAAATTTGATATTAAGCCAATAGGAGACGTAAAACAGGATGTGTATGATATGATGATGGGGAGGTAATGATTGGCTATTAGCGTGATCTGTTAATTCTTAGCGATTGACGAGTAGGAATAAATAATAACATTTTTAATGAGGAGGTATTATGGGATTTTGTGAATATATTAAAGGAAAGTCTGCTGAGGGTGAAGAAAAACATGTTCCGCATATAATGGTAACCGATTGTAGCACTTGTGGCGAGATGAGCGTTGTGGTTCGTGTGGGCGAAAAGGTATTTCATCCAAGTGAGGAAAACCATTATATAGAACGTATCGATCTGTATGGTTCAAGAGCTGATAATAATATCGTGTTACTGACTAGCTTTCATTTGGGTAAGGCCAATACTGTGCCTTATGTTAAAACTCACGTTAAAAAAAGCTTATTTAAAAAGATAACGGCATTGTCATTGTGTAATGTTCATGGACTTTGGGAGAATTCCGTTGATGTTTGATATAGGGTGAAAAACTATAGATAATTTGATTTACGGTAAAAGTGGATGGAACAGATAAAGGGATTAGCTAATGGGAAAAAAGAAGTATTTGGAACTTTTTAAACATTACGAACTGTTTAAGGATGAGATATTAAACAGATTGAAAGATTTTGATTATATCTGGGAAAACGGGACAGAAAAGAACCTTTTTGCTGAGCTTTGTTTTTGTTTGTGTACCCCTCAATCCAGCGCAAAGCTTGCGGATAAGGCTATCTTGCGTTTAAAAAAAAATGATGTGCTTTTTTATGGTTCGCATTCGCAGATACGCGAATGTATGGTAGGGGTGAGGTTCCCTAATAATAAGTCGGAATATATCTTTCAAGCGCGCAGAATCTTTAAAGATGGGAAAAGTTTTTTTGTTCGTAAATTCATCGATCTAAGCAATCCGGAAAGAACGCGTGACTGGCTTGTTGAAAACGTGAAAGGCATGGGTTATAAGGAAGCGAGTCATTTTTTACGCAATATTGGGTTGGGCCGCGAGCTTGCCATACTTGATAAACATATTTTAAAAAATATGAAAGAGCTTGGGATAATTGAAAGTATTCCAAAGACTCTAACGAAGCGAATATATTTGGATTTTGAAGATAAGATGAGAGTTTTTTCTTCTGAGACAGGTATTTCAATGGCAGAGCTTGACCTTGTTTTTTGGTCAAATGAGACAGGTGAAGTTTTCAAGTAATATCAAGCATATTTTAGCAATTTGCATAAAAACATAGAAAATACCTCTTAAAAAACATAATATTCTCAAAACATACAGGAAATATTGCTAAAAATACGAAAAAATACTAAAAATAACTTGACATAATACGCTGAGATATTGTATATTGATTGAAACTAACGCAATAGCATAAAAAAAGGAGCGTATATGCTGAAAAAAACGTTTTTTTTGTCTGTTTCTTTCCTTTTTATCGGGATTATAGCTTTTGCTGCGGATAATCTGGCAGATTTAACGGTTGGATTAGATACTATGTGGGTCTTGATTGCTGCTTTCTTAGTTTTCTTCATGCAGGCTGGTTTTGGTATGGTAGAGGCCGGCTTTATACGCTCAAAAAATACATGTAATATACTTACGAAAAATTTTCTTGATTTTTGTATGGCATCGCTTGGGTATTTTGCGATTGGATACGCTCTTATGTTTGGTGTCGGAAATGCTTTTATGGGTGCGAAAGGTTTTTTTCTTATCGGAGCTGAATCGGGTGCGGCTATTCCGTTAACTGCTTTTTGGCTTTTTCAGGCGGCTTTTTGCGGTGCTGCCGCTACAATTGTTGCCGGCGGTATGGCTGAAAGGATGAATTTTGTCGCCTATCTTATATATTCTTTTTTAATCTCTGCATTGATATATCCTATTGTAGGACATTGGATATGGGGAGGCGGTTGGCTTGCAGGGTTAAATTTTGCCGATTTTGCCGGATCGACTGTTGTTCATTCGGTGGGTGGGTTTGCCGCGCTTGTAGGTACGATTATTTTAAAGCCTCGTATAGGTAAATATAATTCGGATGGTTCTTCTAATGCCATAACAGGACATTCTATTCCATTGGCTGCGCTTGGTGTCTTTATCTTATGGTTCGGGTGGTTTGGTTTTAATCCGGGTTCGACTTTATCAGTAGGTGACGGTACTCTGATAGGACTTATTGCGATAAATACCAATCTGGCAGCCGCGGCAGGCGGCGTTACTGCGCTTTTTACGGTTTGGAAAATGTTTGGTAAACCTGACCTTTCAATGGCTATGAATGGAGCGTTAGCCGGTCTTGTTGCCATTACTGCACCTTGTGCTTTTGTCTCGCCTATTGCGGCTATAGTAATTGGCGGTATAGGAGGTATATTAGTTGTTTTCGGAGTTGTCATACTTGATAAAATGCAGATAGATGATCCGGTCGGAGCGTTTCCCGTCCATGGCATAAACGGTGTCTGGGGTACTTTGGCGGTAGGCCTATTTGGCCAGAAAGCCTTAGGGCTTGCTAATGACGGTTTGTTTCTTGGCGGCGGTATAAAGCAGTTTGCCGTACAGCTTTTGGGTATATCGTCGGTAGTTATCTTTGTGGTTGTTGCCATGACTATAATATTCCAGCTAATTGATAAGTTTATAGGCTTGCGGGTTTCACGTGAGGAAGAGCTTAAAGGTTTAGATATAAGTGAACATGGTATGGAATCATATTCGGGCTTTCAGATATTTATAAATGAATAATAAAAAGGAGGTTTTATGAAATTAATAATAGCAATGATACAACCTCATAAATTACCTGATGTAAAAAAAGCGTTATTTGATGCTGAAATTCATAAAATGACTGTGACTAATGCGTTGGGATGCGGACAGCAGAAAGGTTTTAGTGAGACGTATAGAGGTATCATTCATGAGATTAATCTTTTGAAAAAAGTGCGTATTGAAATATGCGTTAATGAGGAGTTTGTTGAGCAGACTATAGAGGCGATTATCAAAGGCGCTCGTACCGGTGATATAGGCGATGGTAAGATCTTCGTTATGGATGTTGGAGAATGTATACGTATACGTACGGGTGAGCGAGGGAGCAAAGCAGTAGGATAAGCTAGTCGATAGTTATTAGTATGTAAATTGCTCTTAAGATAAAAAAGATTCTCATTTTTGTAATAGAAATTATTTTAGCTAACAGCGAATAGCTAAAAGCTAGTAAAAGTGGTTAGTTGATCCCGAAAGTGGAGCGAATGGGAAAAATACCAGTAACCTTAATGTAGAGGATAAAGCTGGTCCCGAGAGCGAGTGAATCGGGAAAGGTGCACTTCGAGTGCACTCTCAGTATCATTAAAAATAATTGTGAAACTAAATAGATGACATTTTCAATGTAAACTGGATTAGTATTAGTATAAAGATGCTTCGAGAGCATTCTCAGCATCATTTAAAATAGAGGTAAAACTAAATGTTTAACATTTTAAATGAGGAGAAGGGTATGGGAAAAGTAACTTCGTTTTTTGGTGAATTGACTTTCAATAAAGAGGTCATGAAAGAAAGATTATGTAAGCCTGTTTATGAGAAGCTTATTTCTATAATTGAACAAGGTGAGCCGTTGGATAATTCCATTGCCGGTGATGTCGCGCATGCTATGAAAGAGTGGGCGATAGATAATGGCGCGACGCATTTTACTCATTGGTTTCAGCCTCAACGCGGGGGTACTGCTGAAAAACATGATTCGTTTTTAACATACGACGACGGATTGATCGTTGAACATTTTTCAGCCAGCCAGCTGATACAGTCTGAGCCCGATGCGTCGAGTTTTCCGTCGGGCGGTATGCGTTCGACTTTTGAAGCAAGAGGATATACCGCATGGGATCCGACTTCTCCGGCGTTTTTGCTGGAAGGCGAAAAAAGTAAAACACTTGTTATACCGTCAGTTTTTTTGTCATGGACAGGTGATGTGCTTGACATTAAAACACCGTTTTTGCGTTCCATGAGAGCGCTTAACGATTCGGTTATGACATTGCAGAAACTTCTGGGTAATCGCGCGGCTAAACGTGTAAAAGTTTACGGCGGGCCTGAGCAGGAATATTTCTTATTTTCAAAAGATTTAGTTAAAACAAGACCTGACCTTGAGGTATGCGGCAGAACATTATTCGGTACCGCACCGGCTAAAGGACAGCAGATGGAAGACCATTATTTCGGGTCGATAAAAGAAAAAGTATTAAATTTCATGGAAGACCTTGATTTTGAGCTATACCGTAGAGGTATTCCTTCAAAGACAAGGCATAATGAGGTTTCGCCTAATCAGTTTGAGGTTGCGCCGCTCTATCAGGAAGCGAATCTTGCCATTGATAATAATTTACAAGTAATGACTATTATGCAAAAGGTCGCTGATAAACATGGGCTTGTTGCTGTTTTGCATGAGAAGCCGCTTGCCGGGGTTAACGGGTCAGGTAAACATTTCAACTGGTCTATAGGTGATAATACAGGTGAGAATTATTTGTCACCCTCAAAGTCACCTTTAAAGAATATTAATTTTTTAGTTACGGTAGGTGCGATATTGCTTGGTGTTAAAAAGTACGGCGGTATTTTAAGAGCGTCAGTTGCTGACGCGGGTAATGACCATCGGTTAGGTGCTAATGAGGCGCCGCCTGCTATTATGTCTGTTTATTTAGGTGAATATCTTGATAATCTCCTTAATGAGATTGAGGGTATAGGTAAGCTTACGCAGAAAAAAATGGATGATATCAATACCGGTGTGCGTAATTTACCCAAACTTGCTAAAGACACATCTGATAGAAACAGGACGTCACCTATTGCGTTTACAGGTAATAAATTTGAATTCAGGGCTGTGGGATCTTCCCACAACTGCGCGGAGCCGGGAACAGTGTTAAATCTCATAGTTGCATACGGATATGATGAGATATGCCGGAGAATAAAAGCTAATAAGGGTGCCGACAAGAAAACTGTGGCTATTGAGGTGTTGAAAGATGTCATAAAAGAGACAAAAGCTGTTAGGTTTGAAGGCAATAACTACTCAGACGAGTGGCATAAAGAAGCCGAAAAACGCGGGTTAATCAACCGGACAAATACTCCAAGCGCGATTGAATTATTCCTGGACAAGGAAGTAGCTAAACTTTACGAAAAGTATAATGTTTTGACTGAACAGGAACTTCATTCAAAGGTCGACATAAAACTGGAAGCATATATCAAGACAAAAGAAATTGAGTATAAAACTGCCATTGATATAGCACAGACAGGTGTATTGGCTTCACTTGCTCTTGATATTTCACGAAAGGCTAAAGCTGCGAAGAGGCTTAAGGAAGTTGCAGGCGAAAATGCAGTGTTGACTAAGCATATTGCTGAGCTGTCGAAAGTTTATTCGCAAATATCAAAAGGGATAGATGTTTTAAAAGCTGCATTAAAAACTTGTGAGTCGGAAAAAGATATTCTTAAGCAGGCTCATTCGTATGCTGAAAAAGGGGGAAAAGCGCTTGAGGAGTTAAGAGCGGCAGTGGATGAAGCAGAGACTATGATCTCAAAAGACCTTTGGACAATGGCAAGCTATCAGGATTTGCTTCTTAAATTATAGTTTCGTCAATTGGCCGGCCTCCGGTCGGTTAACCATACGACTTTCCTCATCCGGCTTTGCCGGGTGGGGGGAGTTTTTTTTCTTAATCTGAATATTCCAAAAACCATTTAATAGTATTTTTGCTTGACTACACTTATTTTTAGTGAAAAAATGATAAGTTTTTAGAATTCAGATATAACTTTTAGTTAAGGAGGTGATAAAGGGTTAAGTGTTTTTTAAGGTTGTTTTGTTATTTTATGGGAAAGACCCGTGCGAATCGGGCATAGTCGCGCTACGGTGTTGAGAATCTAAAAATATTTCTCTAAGTCCGAATGCCATAATAACAAATTTTGTTTTTTTTTGTCGCGTAAACAAAAAGGAGAAAAAATGAATGTCAGGACATTGATTACAGGGTTTCCTAGAATAGGCGAATCAAGGGAACTGAAAAAAGCTATTGAAGATTATTGGTCGGATAATCTTTCGGTTGAACAACTCAAAGAAGTTTCTTTAGAATTAAAAAAGAAAAATTGGTTATATCAAAAACAGTCAGGAATTGATCTTATAAGCTGTAATGATTTTAGTTTCTATGATCAGATGCTTGATGCTATCGTTATGCTTGGCGCGGTGCCCGAACGATTTAAAGGCATAAATGACGAATTTCAGCGTTATTTTGTTATGGCACGGGGTAATAAGACTGTCAAAGCAATGGAAATGACAAAGTGGTTTAATACAAATTACCACTATATCGTGCCTGAACTTTCAAAGGATATGGGATTTTCTTTGAATAGTAAAAAGATAATCTCTGAATACAATGAAGCAAAAGTATGCGGTATAAATCCTAAGATAAATGTTATAGGGCCGTTTACTTTTTTAGGACTTTCTAAAGATGCTAATGGAAAAGACTGCTATAAGTATATAGATAAACTTTTGCCGGTTTATTGTTCGTTGATCGAGCAATTAGCGGGATTGTCCGATGAAGTGTATGTGCAAATTGAGGAGCCGATATTTGTTAAGGGGCTTGGCGAAAAGATGGGCTCAGAAATTAAAAAAGTATACGAAGCGCTCTCTACAATAGATGATAGGGTCAAGTTGATTGTAAGTACTTATTTTGAGCATTCCGCTGAAGCATTATCGTATTTGCGTGATACAAAGGTTTGGGGCGTAGGGCTTGATTTTGTATATGGAAAGAAGAATTTTGATGGATTGAATCGGATAAAAGGTAAAAAACTTATCGCCGGTGTTGTTGATGGGCGGAATATCTGGATAAATGATATATCAGCGTCTTTAGCTTTGTTGACGGGGATATCAGGGCATATACCAAAAGACGATATAATTATTGCTACAAGCTGTTCATTATTGCATGTGCCCTACAGCGCGGTGAGCGAACCGGATTCAAATATAAAGAAATGGTTTAGTTTCGCGTATGAAAAAGTCAAAGAAGTTGTCTTACTCGCAAAACTTTTTTCAGGTGAAAGGCTTTCCTATATTGATGAGAAAATGTTTGATGCAAATAAGTCGATTATTTTTGAAAAGAAAAAATCAGATATTATCAATAACCCGGAGGTGTCGGAAAAATTGAAGACAGTGTCAAGTTGGGAACGTGACGGCATATATAGTTACAGAATAAAAGAGCAGGAAGATATATTAGGCCTTCCGTTATTGCCAACTACTACTATAGGTAGTTTTCCCCAGACCCAGGAACTTCGGAAGTTGCGCAGAGATTTTAAGACGGGAGCGGTTACTGATGTAGAATATAAGAATGGTATAAAAAAGTATATTGATGAATGTATAGCCTTTCAGGAAGAGATAGGCCTTGACGTTTTGGTTCATGGCGAACCGGAAAGAAACGATATGGTGGAGTATTTCGGCGAAAGGCTTCAAGGATTCCATTTTACGCAAAATGGCTGGGTACAGAGTTACGGGACAAGATGTGTTAAACCGCCGGTAATCTTCGGTGATGTCAATCGGCCAGCACCCATGACTGTTGAGTGGATAACGTATGCGCAAAGTAAAACAAAGCGAATAGTTAAAGGCATGCTTACGGGACCCGTTACTATTTTGAATTGGTCCTTTGTCAGGGACGATATGCCGCGCAGTGAAGTGTCAAAACAAATCGCGTTGGCTATCCGGGATGAGATAAATGATCTTCAGGCAGCAGGTATTAAAATAATTCAGGTTGACGAGGCGGCGTTTAAAGAGGGGTATCCTATAAGAGAAGAGAATGTTGCCGAATATGAAAGATGGGCGGTAAATAATTTTAAGTTTGCCGTGAGTTCTGCGATGAAAAAAACACAGATACATACGCATATGTGTTATAGCGAGTTTAATGAGATTGTATCGACAATTGAGGGTATGGACGCGGATGTCATAACTATTGAAACGGCGCGCAGCGCTAATGAGTTATTAAATGTTTTTAGAGATACGGGATATAGCCGTCAAATAGGGCCCGGTGTGTATGACATACATTCGCCGCGTATACCTTCGGTGGAAGAATTCTCACAACAAATAATTGCTCTGTTGAAAGTACTTCCCGCAAAACAGTTATGGATAAATCCTGATTGTGGTTTGAAAACACGCAAGTGGCAAGAGGTTAGACCTGCCTTAAAAAATATGGTAGAGGCAGTAAGGGGTATACGAGTTACATAAGAAAAGGTCCGGCTGTTGTTTGATAGCAGTTTTCTATGGGGGTGGGTTTTTAAAACCCACCCTTTTTTATTATATTAACTCATACAATGCTGTTGCAGATAGCTATAATTAAAATTATTCGATTGACAATCCGGTGTTAAATGTTAGACTAAACTAAAAAAATAAGGCTAAACTAAAAATATGAGCAAAATAGAGCAGCTTACATCTAATATGGAGGATTATTTAGAGGCGATATATTCGCTTAAAACCGATAACGGGTTTACGCGTGTAGGCGAGATTGCCCGTAAATTGGATGTTAAAAGCCCTAGTGTTAATGCCGCGCTTAAGAACCTGGTTGATAAAGGTCTTGTTTTGCATGAGCGTTATGGATATGTCTCGCTTACGGATAAAGGTGAAGAGATGGCGTGCGAGGTTAAAAATAAACATGACATTTTATATAGATTTTTAACGGAGTTTTTAATGCTTGAGCCCGGCCCTGCAGAGCGGCAGGCGTGTGTTATTGAGCATGCCCTTAGTAGAACGGCTTTTGTGCGGCTTACTAAGTTTTTTGAATTTATAGAAAAAAATATCGACGGCGGGCGTGTTAATTTATTGTACGATTTTGCGAATTATATAAAAAAGAAAACTAAAGATGACGTTTAGGTTGGCGTAACCAGTACGTTTTTATGAAAGTGTAGGTATAAAATGAGTAGTCTATCTAAAATTCAACAGGGTAATACGGTTATTTTTATTTCGGTTAACGGTGGAAGAGCTGTTATGAAAAAACTTATGGATATGGGGCTGATACCGGGCTCTCCGGTTACGGTTATAAATAACCCGGGTAATGGACCAGTATCTATTATGATCAAAGGCAGTAAGATAGCTATCGGCTATGAGTTGGCTAAAAAGATAATGGTAAGGAGTAAATAACTTTAATTATGAAACGGCAAAGATTGACTGTAGCGCTTGCGGGTAATCCGAATTCCGGTAAGTCGACGATATTTAATAATCTTACCGGAGCGCGGCAGCATGTAGGCAATTATCCGGGTGTTACAGTAGAAAAGAAAGAAGGGCTGGCAGTATATAAAAATTATGAGATAACTTTTGTTGATTTGCCCGGCGCGTATAGTTTGTCGGCGTATTCAGAAGATGAATTGGTTGCGAGGAACTTTATTATCAGGGAAAAGCCCGATGTAGTAGTTGATATAGTTGATGCGTCCAATATTGAACGTAATTTGTATTTTTTCACACAGCTTATGGAACTTGGTGTGCCTACCGTGCTTGTTATGAATATGAGCGATATTGTCGAGAAAAAAGGGCATACTATAGATTATGACGAGTTGTCTAAGCTTATGGGTACACCAATAGTCCCGACTGTCGGGAACAAAAATAAAGGGATAGATAAATTACTCGAGACAATCGTTGGAGTCTATAACGGACAGATAAAATATGAACGTGTGAAAATTGATTATGGGGCAGAGATAGACGAGCAGCTGGAATTATTAAAAACTCTATTGGATAATACAGGCAGTGTCATGGATAAGGTTCCTGCTGATTGGGTTGCCATAAAGTTGTTTGAAAATGATATTTCTGTATCTGATGCCATAGCTGAATTGCCGGCGGGTAAGGATATAATTGAGCAGGTGGAAAAAGGACGTAAGCATTTACGCCAGCATTTTGCCGATGATATGGATGTGTTAATAGCCGACAGACGTTATGGTTTTATAAGCGGCGCGTGTACTCAGGCTGTGCGTCAAACTGTTGAAGTGCGGCATGACGTTTCGGATATGATAGATAAAATTATTTTAAGCAGATTTTTGGGTTTACCGATCTTTGCGCTCGTAATGTACGGTATTTTTAAATTCACTTTTGCGTTTTCCGGACCTGCAATAGGTTTATTTGAATTATTTTTCGATAAGCTTTCAGGCTTTATCGTGAGTGTTATGCCCGAAAGTCTTATGCGGTCCTTTATTATTGATGCGGTTATTGGCGGGGTAGGTGTGTTTTAGGTTTTGTGCCGCTGGTTCTTTTTATGTTTTTTGCCATAGCTTTTTTTGAGGATTCAGGATATATGGCGCGTGCTGCGTTTGTTATGGATAAGATCATGGGTAAGTTCGGATTGCATG
>JAQVMQ010000082.1 GCA_028703535.1 Candidatus Omnitrophota bacterium
CATAAGAGATTTACAATTGTCTCTACGCCCGTATTTTTTGTCACCCAGGATAGGACAACCCAAAAAATTCATGTGCACACGTATTTGATGCATTCTGCCGGTAAAAATCTTTACTTTAACAAGCATCGCAGCTTTGAACCGCCGCAACACAAAAACTTCGGTTTCGGCATTTTTAGCATTGCTAAAACTCACACGCATTTTGAGCCTGTTTGTTTTATCACGCGATACCGGCAAATTCACCTTTATATTATCTTCACTTATCACGCCATGGCATATTGCATGGTATATCTTGATCACGGATCTTTCTTTAAACTGATTGACTAAAGATTCATAACTCTTATCCGTCTTAGCCAGAACCATTAATCCACTTGTTTCTTTATCAAGCCTATGAACAACCCCGGGTCTTAAAACATCATTGCCGCCTTTAAAAATTTTCCCCATACCTATAAGCGCATTGACGACCGTTTCGTTATACCCGGGATTAGGCGGATGCGTAGTCAATCCAGATGGTTTGTTAATAACTATTATCTGGCTATCCTCGTACACTATATCCAAATCAAATTTATAAGGCTGTAATTCGTCAATGTTATTATCAAACTCTATCTTGATATTCTCGCTGCCATGCAGAATAAAACTGGATTTTTTATTTTCGCCGTTAACCAAGACTTTGCCTGAAGATATCAGGTTAGAGATCTTATTGCGTGAAAGATCATTAACGGCTAGAGTAAGAAACTTATCCAGCCGCTGTCCGCGAAATTCGTCAGATACGGTTATTTCCCGCGTGTCCGCTTTATTTTCCATATTTCTAACAAAACTAAAATGCCAACACCTACACAAATAGCACTGTCAGATAAATTAAAGACAGGCCAAACAATAAAATCCAGGTAATCAATAACACAGCCGTTTAAAAGCCTGTCATATAAATTTGATACGGCCCCGCCTAAAACCAATCCGCAGGCTAAAAAGAAAATTTTAGGTTTATTTTTTTCATTAAAAATAAACCATAAAAAAAACAACAGAAAAATAAAAGTAACGGCCACAAGAAAAAAAGTTTTGCCTTGGAAAATACCAAACGCAGCACCTGTGTTGCATGTAACACTAATATGAAAAAAATTTTTTATCACAGGAACAGAACTATAGGCAAGGTTATCCCACATATACGTCTTTAAAAAAATATCAGCCTTAAATATTATTACGGCTGATATTGTAAATATAAAAAACATGCTATTTAAATCCGTTCTTCGTTTTCTTCCATTTTGATCTGGCATGTCCTGCAAAACCTAGCATACGGAATAGCCTTAAGCCTCGTCTTAGTTATATCTTTGCCACAGCAAAGACACTGGCCATAAGTCCCGTCCTCAACACGTTTAAGCGCTTCTTCTACTTCCAAAAGTACTTTTCTATCACTTGACACAATCCCCAAATTAAAATCACGCTCATAACTGTCTGTAGCGGCATCCGCGGGATGCAAAGAATATCCGGAAACGTCTCCACTGATCTCTTTCTGAGATTTCATCAATGTGTCATGTGAAATATCATTTATCTGCACAATCAGATCTTCTTTTAAATTTATAAGCGTATCCTTATATGCCTCAGCTTCTTTCTTCAATATCTTGCGTCTCTTCATATAGCCAATCCTCCTTTTTTAAAAGACAATCGCCGCGTATTATATATTTAACTGCTTTTAAGCGCTGCCTTACATCTGGGGCAAATATCCTCTTCAGCCCCGGAAACACTTATTTCAGTACTCCAATTCCAACAGCGAGCGCATTTTATACCATGCGCTTTTTCAACAGTTATATTAAAATCTCCCTTTTCAACTCTGACTTGTGAAACTATGAAAACTTCAGGAAAAACTTTTTCATAATTTTTGAGAAAATCATAATCATCGTCGCCTGCTTTTATAATAACCAACGCGTCCAACGAACTGCCTATGAGCCCCTTGATACGATTATTTTCAAGCTCTTTGAGAACTTTATCTCTTAAAATAAGTATCCTTTCCCAATTTGTTATGCAATCTTTATGGTACAACCCGTAGCTTCCGTTAAAATTCTCTAAAAAAATACTTTCTTTCTTATCTTTAATGTTATCAAAATACGAATATGCTTCTTCCGCTGTATAAGATAAAATCGGCGCAACCAACTTCAATAATTCCTGCAAAACATAATAAAGTACCGTTAATGCCGAATTACGTCCGGCAGAATCTTTAGGATAAGTATATAACCTATCCTTAAGAATATCCAGATAAAACGAACTTAATTCTATATTACAATAATCAAATAATTTCTGACAAACCCTATAAAATCTATTTTCATTATAAAGTCCGGTTATCTCTGAGAAATATTCATTAGCTTTATCAAACATATACTTATCAACTTCAAGTAATTCCTCATAAACAACCGCATCTTCAGTGTCAAATCCATATAAATTACCCAAAAGAAACCTTATAGTATTGCGTATTTTTCTATACATATCTACAAGCTGTTTAATTATCTCATCAGACAGCCTTACATCTTCTGTATAATCACTGTAAGCCACCCAAAGACGTATGATCTCAGCTCCGTATTTTTTAACTATATCCTGAGGCGAAATCACATTACCTAATGATTTAGACATCTTCTTGCCGTCAGAATCAACAACAAACCCATGCGTAAGCAGCGTTTTAAACGGTGAACATGCCTCTTTACAAACAGCAAGAATAAGCGAAACCTGAAACCATCCCCGATGCTGATCACTGCCTTCAAGATACATATCAGCAGGAAAGCGGAGCCCATCACGTTTCTTAACAACAGCATCAAAACTCGCACCCGACTCGAACCAAACATCAAGTATGTCTTTTTCCGCAACAAAATTCATTGATCCGCATTTTGCACACTTGAAATCTTCCGGAAGAAAATTTCTAATATCATCAGAAAACCAACAGTCAACACCCTTTGTTTTAACAACTTTTTCCACATTGGTAATAACCTCAGCGCTGAGCTCTACTTCACCACAATCTACACATTTAACCGCAGGTATTGGTATCCCCCATAATCTCTGACGTGATAAACACCAATCAGGCCGCTGCAATATCATATATTTCATTCGTTCATATCCGGCCCGCGGAACCCATTGAATAGTATCAAGATATTTTATAAGTTTCTCTCTTAAACCCTCATGATCGATATTAATAAACCACT
>JAQVMQ010000038.1 GCA_028703535.1 Candidatus Omnitrophota bacterium
AAGATGGCACCTTAACAATTAAGGGCAGTCATCAAACCGGTTATTGTTGGGATGGCTGTAGCCCTAAATTGAAATTTTTCGATGTTTGTCTGGGGACACCTGAAGCAGTATTGAATCCAAAAACAGGATTCAGCAAAACTTATCATGCTTCATTAGTCCATGACATATTTTACCAATTTAGCATAAACCTAAAATCAATAATTAAACGTAAAGAAGTGGACAGAGAGTTCTACAATATTTTGAAAAGTAACAATTTCAGAGCAGCTAAATTATATTATTCTGCCGTACGTGCTTTTGGGTGGTATTCCTGGCATAGAAGTAAGTAAAACCATGTGCCCATCCCGGATGGGCACATGGTGCTAACCTTTCAAAATAATTGTAATTTGTTATAATATGGTGCGTTGCGACGTGTGAATTTGTTAGAGCTATTAGCTCGTTAAATAATGAAAAATGCAGAAAAATAAAAACCAAAAATCTCCTTCGGGTAAAACAGTTTGCCCTTCGAAGCTCAATGAGCGTAGGAGGGTCAGAATCATTACTCTCGGCTGTAAAGTTAATCAATATGAGACACAAGCTATAACTGAGCAGTTGTGTTCTGCGGGTTATGAGATAACTGGCCAAACAGCTGATATTTATGTTATAAATTCCTGTACAGTTACAGCTTCGGCAGATAAGAAGGTCTATAGCCTGATAAAAAAGTTTCGTACACAGAACGCGTTAGCAACGATCGTTGTATGTGGCTGTCTGGCGGAACTTAATGGTGAGATTTTAAAGCAGAAAGGCGCGGATATTGTTATTTCACAGAAAAATAAACCTGATATTTTAAATATAATAGAGGACAGACAGGTATTGAATAACAGCATCTGGTCATTTAATATAAACATGTTTCCTAATATGCGGGCTTTTGTTAAAGTACAGGACGGATGTGACAATTTCTGCTCATTTTGCAAGATTCCTTATTTACGAGGTAAGCCCGTCAGCCGGTCGAAAGAAGATGTATTAAATGAGGTAAAACGGTTAAGTGCGGCCGGCCATCCTGAAATAATCTTTACCGGTGTTAATCTTACGATGTACGGGCGGGAGTTCACCGATGAGTATGATTTATATAACTTAGCGTATGACATTGCATTTATGCCTTGTATAGGGCGGTTACGTTTAAGCTCGATCGAGCCGATATTTGTGGATAAGAAATTGTTATCACTTTTTAAGTTACCCAAAGTATGTCCGCATATACATTTACCTTTTCAATCTTGTGATGATGATGTGCTTAAAGCTATGAATAAAAAAGAACGGGTTTCTTTATATATAGATATTGTTAATGCCGCACGTGAGATCAATAAGGACATTGCTTTAAGTTGTGATATCATGACTGGCTTTCCGTATGAGACAGAACAAAGTTTTGAAAATACAGTGTCGGTTCTAAAAGAATTGCGACCTATGCGTATGCATATTTTTACATTTTCGCCGCGCGAGAATACAAAATTCTTTGGTAAACAGACTTTACCCTTGGCGACACTTAAAAAACGTTATGCGGTTTTAAATGCTTTACATAAAGAGTTGTCATTGGCGTATTATCGTAAATTTATAGGTAAGACATTAAACATGGTAACCGAAGAAAGTATCGGCAATGATGTTTTCGGATATACCGAAAATTATATAAGAGTAAGAGCACGTGGTAAACGCGATTTGGGCAGAATAATACCAGTGAAAATAAGTGAGGTTACAGATGAAAATGTCCGGGCAGAATATGCGGATTAATGTCTTTCTTGCGCGCACGGTCAGCGGATTATCCCGCCGTAAAGCTGATGAATTGATACTCCGCGGGCGCGTGTCGATTAACGGGAAAGTTAATTATGATTTTTCGGTAACGGTGAAAGCAAACGATACAGTGGTATTAGACGGTGAAACACTCTCTTTAAAAGGATATAAATATTTAATAATGAACAAACCGGCCGGTGTTATTACTACTAAAGCTGACAGGTATGCCGTAACAACTGTGATGGACCTATTGCCTGAGGAATATCAGGATGTTTTTCCTGTCGGGCGTCTGGATAAAGAGA
This sequence comes from Candidatus Omnitrophota bacterium, assembly GCA_028703535.1. GTDB lineage: Bacteria > Omnitrophota > Gorgyraeia > Duberdicusellales > 4484-171 > JAQVMQ01. The sequence goes on from JAQVMQ010000038.1 coordinate 2,061, forward strand.
CCACAGGGCTTTTGATATTAACTAATGACGGTAAATTTGCCGATAGCGTTATGCATCCTAAATATGAAGTTGAAAAAGAATATAGAGCTATTGTGCGGGGAAAGGTGTCGAAAGAGATGATAACTATCGCGCTTAACGGCATAATCGATGAAGGTGAACAATTGGCGTTTAGAGAATTCAGGACAGTTTCTGCCGGCAAGGATAAGACTTGCTGTTACGTTACAGTCGCCGAAGGTAAAAAACGTCATGTACGGAGAGTATTCCGTCAGTTGGGTTTTAGGGCAATAACACTGGAGCGTTTGCGTATAGGTAGTGTTATTTTACCGGATGATTTGTCGTATGGCGAGTTTCTTGTGGTAAACAATTTGAAAATTTAAGCATTTTAATATATTATATAAAATATATAGTTTCATTTCCAGTAATCATAATTTAAGTGATTAGCTGGTCTAGTGAAACGAAATGAATCGGGAAAAATACCAGTAACCTTAATGTTGAGGATACAGATGGTCCTGAGAGCGAAGCGAATCGGGAAAGGTGGAACTAAATAAAGGACATTGGGTATAAAGATACTTCGCGGTCACGCTCAGTATCATTAAAAATCAAGGTGAAACTAAATAAAGAACATTTTTAATGAAGGATTATTAATGAATGTAGTTTTTTTAGATAGAGACGGTGTGATAAACAGATATCCGGGTGATTTTGATTATGTAAAGAACGCTGATGAGTTCCATCTTTTGCCGGGCAGCGCGTGTGCTATTAAAAGACTTAATGATTTGGGTTTTAAGGTATTTGTGGTATCCAACCAAGCGGGTGTCTCAAAAAAAATATATACTCAGTCTGATTTGGACGCGATAGATAAGAAAATGCATGATGAGCTGGCTTGTTGCGATGCCAAACTTGATGGTATATATTATTGTACGCATTTGGATGAGCATGCGTGCAATTGCAGGAAACCTAAAGACGGGCTGCTTCATAAAGCGTTAGACGAACACAATATTACACCTGAGAAGGTATTTTTCATAGGCGATTCGTTCATGGACATGACAGCGGCCAGATCCTTTGGCGCGTGCGCGATACTTGTACTTTCGGGAAAAGAAACTCAAGCTAATAAAGCTAATTGGCCTTTTATTCCGGATTTTATTTTTGAAGATTTAAAAACAGCAGTGGAATATATTTGTAATAATTATGTCTAAAATTTTATTTGTCTATGCGAGTTACGGTAATGGTCATAAGCTTGCCGCGGAATCTATAAAAGATTTTTTTTCTGCTGAATGCGTTGATATTCTTGATTATATCCCATCCTGGCTTAAACGTTTTTCAGTTTGGACATATCATTTTGTAAGTGGCCCGGCATCATTCATATGGCGCATAATGTTTATGTTGTCTAATACTTTTATAGGCGCTAAGTTTGTTAAATTTATAGAATATTTACTTTTTTGGCGTTTTAGGCGTTATTTGCAAGAAACTAACCCTGACATAATAATTACTACGCATTTTACACCGCCGTCTGTTATTGCTTCTATAAAGAGGCAGAAGAGTTTTAAGTTAATAATGTACGTTACCGATATGATAGCTCACAGGCTGTGGTATTCCAAAAGTGTTGATTTATATTTTGCGCTTACAGATAAAGCGAAAGACGATCTTGTAAAATTTGGTGCCCGGCCTGATAAAATACACGTAGGGTATGCGTCTGTCCGTTCGGGTTTTTTGGTTCGCTACGATAAATCTGTGCTTAAAGCTAAGTGGTCGTTAGATGACAAACCGTGTTTGTTGTTCATGGCATCCAATCTTGGCCGTTTCCCGTTTCTTCGGCGTGTGCTTTCCGATTATTCCGATAAATTTAATTTTTTTATTATATACGGCAGAAATTTAAAATTAAAAGCATACTTAGAACAGACCTCAAAAGCTAATGTTATCGCGTTGCCGTTTTATTCCGATATTTGGGAGTTGATGTATATTTGTGATATCATGATAACTAAGCCTGGCGGAATGACAGTGACTGAAGGATGTTTCCTGAAGAAGAAATTTGTTTTTACTACGTTTATACCCGGCCAGGAAGAAGGCAATATTAATATATTGGAGCAGGCCGGTGTAGGCAAAAGGGTAGGGACATATAATGAATTGAAAAAATATCTTGATGATTTGATGACTGATATCTGCACATGTAATTATCCTATACATTTTGAAGATATCCGCTTGAAGCTGCGCGGGATAATAGATGACTTGTCCGTCTGCCGGAGGAGCTAATAACTAAAAGGAAACGAATGTTTGCTAAAGTAATATTGCCTTTGGCTGTAGGTAAAGAATTTGATTATTCTTTTGATGCGGGGTCTAACGTTCTTGCCGGCATGCGTGTCGCGGTTAATTTCAGAGGATACCGCAGAGTAGGCATTGTAATTGCGGTTACTGATAAATCCGCGGTAAAAAACATAAAACCAATATTGGAGATACTTGATGATGAACCGATAATATCTTCTGAAAAATTCGAGTTTGCGCGTCAGCTTGCTTCAATTTACCCGTATTCACACGCGGAATTTTTGTTCCGTATGGTGCCGAAATACCTTAAAAGTTTTAAGAAAGTCAAAGGACGTTATACTAATGATATTACTTCACCGGGAGCTTTATCTTGTGCCGGGCGATATTTTTATAAATCCGACAGGTTTAGTGTAAGATATGCGGCATGGAATGATAAAATTAAAACTGCTTTGTTGTCCGGCTCCGTTTTGATATGCCTGCCTCAGGAATCATTTATTGATGAAGTGAGGTCTTTTGTCGAGACGGATTTTCCCGGCAAAGTTCATGTTTTGCACAGCGCGTTATCCGATAAAGAGTTTTTTCATCAATGGGCAAACTCACGGTCAAACAGTATAATAATCGGGCTAAGGTCAGCCATTTTTTATTATCAGCACGATTTGAGGCTCATTATCGTTGAGGATGAGCCGAACAGACATTATCTTCAAGAAGAGAAACCTTATTATAATCTGCCGGACATAGCCGGCGCGCTTGCACAGTTAAAAAATATTCAATATATAATGAGTGGGATGTACCCTTCGATAAAAACATATAACGATATAAAAGAAAAACGCGTAATATTGAAAGATCTATCCAATGTCGGTAATCCCGATAATATCAGGGTGCTTGACACTTCAATTGATAATAAATCCAGGATTATTACAGCCGCGTTTAAAGAGCAGCTTGCAAAAACTATTAACAATAAGAAAAAAGCAATTATTCTTTTCAATCGTACCGGTTACAATAAGGTTATAGCCTGCAGTGTTTGCGGCGAAAAACTTAACTGTCCGCGTTGTTCTTCAGGGCTATCGATAACTTCGGACCTAACGGAAGGTGTGTGTCCTTATTGCGGATATAAGCAACCTGTGCCGCAAGTATGTCCTAAATGTAAGGAAGGCAGTATCAAAAGTTATGGGTTGGGTATAAATAAGGTTATAAGTATATTGCACAAATTATTCAGCGACATTACTGTAGGTGAATGGCGCGCGACAGCCTATAATACGGATATATGCCTTGCGACATCTAAACTTTTTTCTGATATATATGAAGATAAATTTGATGGTGACGGTTTCTATCTTGACGTTGACAGAGAACTTTCACGTATAGATTATGACGCGACGTTTTTGACTTATATTATGATAATGAAACTCGCGTTTTTTGTCTCGGGTACGCTGAATGTCTTTACGACTAACGATGACCATTATTTGTTCAAAGAAATTAATAATGACTGGCATGATTTTTATGATTATGAATTGTCGTTACGCGAGAAATTTAAGCTGCCGCCTTATTCGGGAGTGGCTAAGGTCATTGTGCGCAGTAAGGAAAAAAACAAGCTTTTCAAAGCGGCGGATGATTTATATAATAGATTGAAAAAGCAGAATATAGATGTCTATGGGCCAATGCAGGAGAGTCCGTTCATGTTAAGGGGAAATTATAGGTATAGTTTGGTGGTCAAAAGTTATGACGGCGGTATCCGGGATGTAATAGAATTCGAAATGGCATATATGCGAAAACTGAAAGTGAAAGTAGCGGCGGTAATACAATGAAAATGATATTTTTTGGTACAGGCCTATTTGGCTCATATGTTTTAAATTATTTGTGTGACGCGGGTTTATTACCTGATATTGTCGTAACACAGCCGGACAGGCCTAAAGGCAGAGGTCTGAATGTATCTGAAAGCGCGGTAAGTACTGTTTGTGTCAGCCGTGCCCTTAAGATGTACAAACCTGAAAAACTTGATGATACAGCCTGCAAGGTCTTAACTGAAATAAATCCCGACATCATCGTTCTGGCTGATTACGGTAAGATACTAAACGAAAAAATATTAGCAATATCAAATACCGCGATTGGTGTTCATCCATCTTTATTGCCGGCTTACCGCGGCGCGGCACCTGTCCAGCGTGCACTATATAGCGGTTGTGTTAAGACAGGTGTAACAATATTTAAAATAGTAAAAGAGGTTGATGCAGGCGCGATTTGTGCTGTGTCTGAAGTCGTGATAGATGATAATGACACTGCCGAAAGTTTAATAAAAAAGCTGGCGGTTAAAGGCGCGGCGCTTGTGGTTTCAGTAGTAGATAAATTAAAGAACGGTCAATTAACGTCTATTGAACAGGACCATGCGAATGCTACTTATGCGGATAAATTCGTTAAGAGTGACGCGCTAATTGATTGGTCTGAGCCCGCGCGGACTATAGTCAACAAAGTTCGTGCGTTAAACATTTGGCCGATTGCCGAAACTTCATTTAACGGCAAACGAATCCAAATAGTTGCGGCCGAATTTGTGCCGGTAGATAACGCTAATGTTGCAGGAGTAGTTGTTGCCGTAGATAAAACCGGGATATATGTATCTGCCGGTATAGGCGGACATGTAAAGATATTAACGCTTAAGCCTGAGGGCAAACGGCAAATAGACGCGTGGCAGTTTATTTGCGGATATAGAGTCAAGGCAGGTGATGTGTTTGGCGGATAATGTATGTATCGCTTTTATATTTAAAGGGCTTGTCCAGGGTGTCGGTTTCAGATTTATCGCGAAAGAGACTGCGGCTAAATATCGCATGGCGGGCAAAGTAAGGAATTTACCTGACGGCACAGTTGAAGTTATAGCTTGCGGAGATAAAAATAAAATAGACGCTTTTTTAAGTGATATACGAGCAAAATTCAAATATAATATTACCGATATAAACCGTACGGAATGTTCTGATAACGTGATAGGCGAAAAATTTTTTATTGATTTCTAAAATGAAGAAAGAAAATCTAAAGCATAGAATTAAAGAACTGCGTGAAGAGATAAGATATCATAACAACCGTTATTATGCTTTGTCCGATCCGGAGATATCAGACAGCGAATATGACGCACTTTTCAGAGAGCTTAAAGATCTTGAAGCTTTGCATCCTGAGTTTATTATGCCCGGTTCGCCGACTCAAACGATTGGTTCGGACAGGCCGGCAAAAAACCGGCAGATCGCGCATAGAGAACGGATGCTGTCGCTTGATAATTCAAATTCCTTAGATGAATTGGATACATGGATGTCACGTATCAGAAAAACACTGGATGTTGCTAGCGACCCCGAACTTGCCGTGGAGCTTAAGATGGACGGGGTAAGCTGTTCGCTTACCTATCTCAACGGCAAGTTAACGCACGCTTTAACGCGCGGTGACGGGCAGACAGGCGAGGATGTAACCGATAATATAAAAACTATTAAAGATATCCCGGTTCAACTTAAAGGCTTAGGGATCCCGGCGGTTATAGAGTTACGGATGGAAGTTTTCATGACACGTAAGGTTTTTGATAACTTGAACTCCGTGAAATTAATGAACGACGAATTGCCTTTTGCCAATCCGCGTAATGCTGTAAGCGGTACATTGAAACTTCTTGATCACAAAGTTGTGGCTCAAAGAAAACTTACATATTATGTTCATTCCTGCGGTTATTATGAGGGCGTAAGATTCGATTCACACGATGAGTTCTTGAAAAAAGTTAAAGGCTGGGGTCTGAAGGTCAATCCTGAATATAAAATATGCGGCGGATTGAACGACGCCAAGAAACAATGTATGCATTGGCAGGAGAACCGTTTGACACTTGATTATGAGATAGACGGTATGGTCATAAAGATCAATGACCGATCAGTTCAAAATCGGTTGGGCGTTACGTCGCGTGCGCCGCGTTGGGCAGTAGCTTATAAATTTCCTGCCCAGCAGGTTACGACTACTGTTAGGAACATTATCTTTGGTGTTGGGCGTACCGGAATAGTTACACCTGTTGCTCAACTCCAACCTGTCCCGTGTGCCGGTGTGATGATATCCAACGCAACGTTACATAATTTCGATGAACTTGCACGGTTAGATATACGTATTGGCGATACGGTTTTGGTGGAGCGTGCTGGAGATGTTATACCTAAGATAGTTAAGGTTATTCTTTCCAAACGTCTAAAGAATTCAGTGACGGTCCATGTCCCTTCTAAATGTCCTGAATGCGGCGGCCCGATAAAAAAAGATAAACAGGAACAGGTATATTTTTATTGTGTTAATCCCGATTGTCCCGCGCAGCTTAAGCGTTCACTTTTACATTTTGCTTCGCGCGGAGCGGTTGATATTGACGGTATGGGCGAATCTGTTATTGATGAGCTGGTAGATAAAACTAAAGTTAATCAGATTGCCGATATATATAAATTGACGAAAGATGATTTTTTAGGACTTACATTGTTTAAAGATAAAAAAGCGCAGAATTTGATTGACGCTATATTAAAAAGTAAAGAACGTCCGTTATCAAGGTTCATATACGGGTTTGGTATTCGTCATGTCGGACGAAAAAGTGCTGAACTTTTAGCAGCGCGTTATAAAACGATAAAGACGCTTAGTGATTCTACATATGAGGAGCTAGCGGGCATACCTGATATCGGCCCTGTAATAGCGCAATCTGTAGTGGATTTTTTTTCGTCAGAAAAAAACCGGCGTATGATATTGGAATTAGAAAAATGTGCCATAAGATTTATAGAACCGGAACCCTCTTTGTCCGGAGACAAATTTACCGGTAAAACATTTTTATTTACCGGCGAGCTGGAAGGCTTAACGCGTGATCAGGCACGTGATATGGTAAAAGCAGAAGGCGGCAAGTGGGTTAATTCTATAAGCTCGAAAGTCGACTACGTTGTATGCGGCGCGAACCCCGGCAGTAAATTTAATAAAGCAAAAAAGCTTGGTCTGGCGATAATGGATGAAGAGGAGTTTCTTAAGCTTTTTGAATAAAGATGTAAGTCATAAGTCGCAATTTATGGCTTATAGCTATCTTAAAACAAATTTTTAAAACATTTTATTTTGAAAATTTATTTCGTATGATATAATTTTTCTTCACCGCTTAGTTTTCTGACAATATATCAACATTGATATTTCATTAAATTTAAAATACTTTGGGGAGAGTTTTGTATTTATAATTTTGTTTGGGGGAGGGTAAAGATGGATTATTATGTTATTGCGCAGTCGTTTAGGACAAGGACAGGCCTTGAATTTGCTAAAGGGCTATTGGAGCAGGACAATATCCCGTATATGGTCGGGACACAGAGAGACGAAGACGATTTGAATAAATGGGGGTTATTTTCCGAACGTATGAATTTACTTGTTTCGGCTCAGGACATGGATAGAGCCAAAGCTTCTCTTAAGCTTATAGATGATATAGACGAAGCAGAAAATGATGATTAGGCCTGAATATAATATATATATTTGAAATATATATTTACCAAAAAACTCTTGATATATAGGATGTATCTTGTTATAATTCACTTCTGTTGGGCCTGTAGCTCAGTCGGTTAGAGCAGTTGACTCATAATCAATTGGTCAGAGGTTCGAGTCCTCTCAGGCCCATTTTATACATAATTTTATACGGGAGTGTTTTATCGAGATGAACTTTAAAGAAGAGCTGGCTAAGTTGGTTGTCTTACAAGAGGAAGATACTCTTCTTTATAACTCGATACAAACAATTGAGAAGACTATACCTGAGGAGATTGCCGAACTTAAGGATGAGTTGAAAGTAAGCCGCTCTGAGTTGACAAATGCTGAGGAAAAGCTTAAAGGCTTACAGCTTGCAAAGAAAGATAAAGAATTAACGCTTGCCGCTAAAGAAGAAGCTATCCATAAAGCGCAAACTCAGTTGTATCAACTTAAAACCAATAAAGAATATCAGGCTAAACTTTCTGAGATAGAGTCGCTTAAGGCGGATATATCCTCTTGTGAGGAACTGGTACTTAAAGCGCTTGAAGGTATTGAGGCCGCGCAGGAGGATGTCAATAAAGCATCAGACGCGTTTAAAGAAGTAGAGCAAAAATTTACTGATGAGATATCTGTTTTGGAAAATAAGGCTAAAGAGTTGAACGCCGAAATTGAGCATAAGAAAGAAAAACGTGCCGGTGTCACTAAAGATGTAGATAAAAAAATACTTGAAATATACGAAAAGCTACTTAATAAACGCGGCGGTGTAGCGTTGGCGCCTATAAGTAACGGTACTTGCGGAGCATGTTATATGCATGTAATGCCGCAGATAATAAATTCTATTAAGATGTATGATGAACTTGTCTTTTGTCCCAGCTGTATGAGGATTTTATATATTCACGAGGATTTGAGTTTATGATAACTGCGTACATAGACGGTGCTTCTATCGGCAATCCCGGTAAGGTAGGCGCGGGGTATGTTCTTTATAAAGACGGTAAAGTCCTTTCGGCCAAGGGTGTAGGGTTAGGTGTGCAGACTAATAATTTTGCCGAATATATGGCGTTAATATTTGCTGTTACGGAGATGCTTAGGCTTGGAGAGAAATCATGTGAAGTGTTTTCCGACAGCCAGCTTTTATGTGAACAAATGAACGGGCGATATAAAGTTAAGAATAATAACATTATACCGTTATTTATTTTGGCCAGTCATCTTGTTAAGTGTCTTGATAATTTTTCGATAAGACATATACCGAGAGAACAGAATAAAGAAGCGGATAAATTATCTAAGGAAGCAGCCGGATATTATCTTGGCTAGCTTGAAATTATAAAGTAAAATATAGAAAAGAGGAGGAGATATGAGCGGTCATTCCAAGTGGGCGAGTATTAAGCATAAAAAGGGTGCTGCCGACGCTAAGCGCGGGAAGATCTTTACTAAACTTATAAGAGAAATAACGGTAGCGGCCAAGGACGGCGGCGGTAATTCTGATATTAATCCTGCATTGCGTACGGCTATTTTGCGTGCTAATGCGGCTAATATGCCTAAAGATAACATTGATAAGGCGATCAAAAAAGGTACTGGTGAACTGCCGGGTGTTACATATGAAAGTTTAGCTTTTGAAGGTTATGGGCCGGGCGGTGTAGCTATTATTGTCGAGGCACTAACGGATAATAAGAATCGTGCCGCGGCTGAAATACGTAATATATTCTCAAAACGCGGCGGTAATATGGCAGGCACAGGTAGTGTTGCCTGGATATTTACTTCTAAAGGATATATTTATATTGAAAAAGACAAGATAACTGAAGACGAACTTTTTTCTATAAGCGTGGATGCCGGTGCAGAGGACGTAAAAACCGGCGATACCGGTTATGAAGTTTTTTGTGACCCTAAAGATTTTGAAGCGGTAAAAAAAGCTATAGCCGATAAAGGAATAGTATGGGAGACAGCGGATCTTACTATGGTGCCTAATTCGACTATTAAAGTTACCGGTTCTGAAGCTAAGCAGCTTCTTGCATTGATAGATATTCTGGAAGATCATGATGATGTACAGAAAGTCCACGCGAATTTTGATATACCCGAGGATCTTTTGCAGGAGCTGGCATAGTAATAAACTTTTAAGTTTATAAAAGGAAGATTTTGGCTAAAGTTAATGTACTTGCTGTTGATGTAGGTATCAGGACTTGCGGATATGTTATATGTGAACTTGACGCAAGTGATATAAGTGTGGTTACTCAGGGCGAGGTTAAGCCTAAGCCCAAACTTTCCATGCCGGAAAAATTAGGGTGTATATTTGATAAATTGTGTTGTGAAATAGAGAATAATAAAGTCAATTGTATAGTAGTTGAAAGATTGTATTCTCATTATAGGCATCCTACGACTTTAGGCGTACTGGCACAGGTCAGAGGGGTTGTTGCGCTTATTGCTAATAAATATGACATGATGTTCTATGAATTTTCGCCTACTCGTGCAAGGAAGTCATTTCTTGGTAAAGGTAACGCGAATTCAATGCAGGTAAAAAAAATGGCTGAACAGTTCTCCGGGCATGAGTTCGCCTCGGAACATATCGCGGACGCGTTTTCGCTGGCCGTTGCATTATCGCATGAACTTAAGGTTAATAAACTTAAATTAGAGGCTCATATTATATAGGATATATAATGATTTCAAGACTTGAAGGTTATGTTAAGAGTGTGTCGCCCGGTGTAGTTGAAATGGACCTTAACGGAGTGGTTTATCAAGTTAATGTTTCTAAAAACACCGAAGACATAGCCCGCAAATATTTTAATGCCGGTAATTTGTTTGAGCTTATGATATATCATTATCTGTCGTTAGATAAGTCTAAGGGTTATTCTATATTGATCGGGTTTACCGAAATATTGCAGAAAGAGTTTTTTGAAAAATTCATAAGCGTTTCAGGCATAGGTCCGAAAGCGGCGCTTAAAGCATTTGAACAGCCGGTTGGGAAAATAGCCGATGCTATAGAGCTCGGTG
>JAQVMQ010000004.1 GCA_028703535.1 Candidatus Omnitrophota bacterium
ACGCCCCCGTCATAGACATAGGCGATTTACACGTCGAAACATTTTCTATCAGGTCGGGCGCAAACTGCTCAAGATATTTCATCCATGCGCTCGAACATGAGGTTATCATCGGCAGCTTACCGTTACGTTTAACTCTTTGTAAGAACTCGCTTGCCTCCTCCATAATAGTAAGGTCAGCCCCAAACTGTGTGTCAAAAACATAATCAAACCCAAGTCTGCGTAGTGCCGCGACAAGTTCGCCTTCCATATTCCTGCCCGCAGGTATACCAAAAGCCTCACCTATCGCCGCTCTTACTGACGGCGCTACCTGCACCACTTTGATAAGTTCTTTATCATCCAATTTCTCAAAAAGCTCTGCCGCACAATTTTTTTCGGTAAATGCCGCTGTCGGACATACGTTTATGCACTGCCCGCAAGTCGTACATACACTTTCGGAAAACGGCATATCATAAGCCGGCATAACAACCGTTTTAAAACCTCTGCTCGCATAGCCCAAAGCATTAACACCCTGTATCTCCGAACACAATCTAACACATCGTCCGCACAGAATACATTTATCCGGATCACGCACAACCGAAGGCGACGAAAGATCCATTTCATAATGTTTCTTTTCCCCTACAAACGCTCTTTCGCGTATACCCATGGAATAAGCCAATCTCTGCAGCTCACAATTGCCGTCACGTTCGCAAATATGACAGTCGTCAGGATGATTAGCTAAGATAAGCTCGACAATATCTTTTCTTGCTTCCCTGAGTTCTTTAGTATTCGTAAGTATACGCATATTTTCAGACACAGGATGTGAACATGAAGCAACAAAATTTTTCATTCCTTCCACTTCAACTATACACACACGGCAAGCTCCTTCAATTGAAAGTCTTGGATGATAACATAATCTCGGTATATGAAAACCAAGGCTATCAGCCGCCTTCATTATAGTTTGGTTAGGATTAACCTTATACTCTTTTCCGTTTATAAATATTGTTATTTTTTCTTGCATTTAGAACCTCTCTATTTCTTTGCTATCGCGTTAAACTTACAAACACTCCAGCACAAACCACATTTAATACATTTATCCTGATCTATTTCATGCTTTTTCTTTATATCACCTGAAATAGCGTCAACCGGACATTTCTTTTTACATAAGCCGCAACCTACACAATTGTCCTGTATCTCATAATTAATAAGATTTTTGCATACACCGGCTCTACATTTTTTATCTTTTATATGCTCAACATACTCGTCCATAAAATAATTCAGGGTACTTAAAACCGCATTAGGGGCGGTCTGTCCAAGCCCGCAAAGTGAAGCTTTTTTTATAGTATTGCCAAGCCTTCTAAGCTTATCTATATCCTCAATTACGCCTCTTCCTTCGGTAATACGGGTAAGTATTTCAAGCATACGCTTTGTACCCTCACGGCACGGCACACATTTACCGCATGATTCGTTCTGTGTAAACTCAAGAAAGAATTTAGCAACATTAACCATACACGAGTCTTCATCAATAACTATCATACCGCCTGACCCCATCATAGCGCCTTTAGACTGCAACGATTCATAATCTACCTGCGTATCAAGGTCCTTTTCGACTATACAGCCGCCGGAAGGTCCACCAATCTGTATGGCTTTAAATTTCTTGCCGTCAGGTATACCGCCGCCTATATCATATATTATCTTTCTTAAAGCCGTACCCATAGGCACCTCAACCAGCCCGGTATTTTTAATTTTACCGGCTAACGCAAAGACCTTAGTCCCTTTACTTTTTTCAGTACCGATAGAACTGAACCACTTAGCCCCTTCCAATATAACAACAGGCACATTAGCCCATGTCTCGACATTATTTATAAGCGACGGTTTATCAAACAACCCTTTAACAGCCGGATACGGCGGTCTGGGCCTGGGCATACCGCGCGAGCCTTCAATAGACTGTATAAGCGCAGTTTCCTCGCCGCATACAAACGCTCCGGCACCATAACGTATCTCTATTTCAAAAGAAAAATCAGTCCCAAAAATATTCTTACCCAACAAATTATTCTCACAAGCGTCAGCTATCGCTATTCTTAATCTCTTAATAGCAAGCGGATATTCAGCACGAATATATATAACCCCTTTACTGGCACCCACGGCGTACCCTGCTATAGCCATACCTTCAAGTATAGTATGCGGATCACCTTCTATCGCGCTTCTATCCATGAAAGCGCCCGGATCACCTTCGTCAGCGTTACAAATAACATACTTTTCATCACTTTCACTTTTTCGCACAAACTCCCACTTTAGGCCTGTAGGGAAACCCGCACCCCCGCGGCCTCTTAACCCGGACTCTTTAATTTCCTTGATGACATCATCCTGCGGGACAGAAGTCAAAACTTTAGCAAGCGCTTCATATCCGCGAAGCGAAAGATAATCATCTATTGATTCAGGATCAATTATTCCGCAGTTTCTTAAAGTTATTCGCATCTGTTTTCCGAAAAAATCCACATCACCAAATACACGGTAAAACCGGTTAAACAAGTGGTTCTCTTCTATGATCAGCCTATTGACCGGTTTGCCTTTAACAAGATGTGATTCTATTATCTCAGGTATATCCGCTTCTTGAACTTTTCCGTATATAGTGTAACCCGGATTAACTATCATCAAAGGTCCTTTATCGCACATCCCCAAACACCCTGAAACATTTAACCGAACCTTATCTTTTATGTTATGTTTTGTAAGTTCTTTCTCTATCGCGGGGATAAACTTCTTCTGCTTCATATATGAACAAGCCGGCCCATCACAAAGTGTAATAACAAAATCTTTAAGAACAGATTTCTTATCTTCTTCCGATAAAGCACTTAACGCATCCAAAGTCCACTCCTGTATGACCTCGCCTTTTTTAATATGCCGCTCAATAATATCTTTTGCTTTTTGCGGTGTAACACGCCCATATTTTACGGGGATCTTGCCTTCTTCAATAACTTCAACCGTAGGCTCAAGATTACATCTGCCTACACACCCCTTTTGGCTTAAATAAACATTGGCTAACCCACCGGACATAGCCTCTTTAAAAACATCGTAAACTTCTTTAGAACCCGCGGCAATTTCACAGGTTGCCATACCAACCGACACACGTTTACCCTTTAAATACCCACTGCTGACTATTCGGCCTATGGCTTCTGTCCTTTTCTTTGTTACTATCTCTAATGGCGTCATTTTATCCCTCCCTAAAATTTTTAATATTTAATAAAACCTTATATATTATGAACATAATTCATCTTGTTTTTTCAAAGCATTCATGAAATAAATAGTAGTTTCAAGCTCAACACCAACATTAATATTTCTCATTATACAGCCTTGGTCCATCTTTAAAGTTATCGGCGCAAAATTCAAACCGCCTTTAATGCCCGCTGAAACCATAATATCAAACACCGCTTGAGCCGCATTGTCAGGGACAGCGATTATTCCCACTTCAATATTATTATCACGAATAAAATCATACATTTTATTAATATGATATATTTTTACGTTTCCAGTTTCTTTGACCTTTACCGGATCCGCGTCAAATCCCGCAACAATCTCAATTCCTTCTTTTTCAAAACCTTTATAATGAATTAACGCACTGCCGATATTGCCCATACCCGCAATAATCACTTTCTGTACTTTATCTTTCCCAAGTATGCCGTCCATTTTCTTGAGTATATCGTTAATGTCATAACCGCCTTTTTTGTTGCCGGCTATACCAAATTGAGAAAAATCTTTACGTACCTGTGCCGGCGTAACACCAACCGCATCTGATAGATTACTGGAAAATACCTTCAAAAAGCCTAAAGCATACAGTCTCTTCAAAACATTCCTATATTGAGAAAGCCTTATTATCGATCTATTACCGTATTTCATAGTGATTTATGCATATTGCCCTTAAAAAGCTAAAAATAAAACAAAAATGATATTTTTTAACACTTATTCTCATTATTTTGAGATATATTTCACAAAATAGCTCAGAAAAATAACCAAATTCCTTTTTTAGGAATTCAGCTTTAAAAACTATTGATTATCATTTATTAAAAACCGGGTATATTAAGAAAAGCCCCATTACCCTAATAACAAGTATATATACTTGTATCAATCAGTAAAATTTTACAACTTTTTTTAAAATACGCAAGGGTTAGTTTAAGAAAGCTATTCTCATTCTTAGTTGTTCATTTTGGGCATAAAAAACATGTCTTAAGAAGTTAGTATAAAATCCCAACTTACGCTAAAACGATTTTTCATACATCATTTTAATCTCACAAAAAAATTAACTACTCTGAATAGCCGTCGCCCAACCAATACATGCTTCATGACATTGAGCACTCGTCATATCTACAAGGTCTCTGCCTATATTTTCGCAACAACTTAAAACTGCCTGTTCGGGATTGAGTTTTATCTTAGTGATTTCTGGTTTTCTCCAGATCTTCATATTAAATACACTAACCTTTTTTAAAATTTTGCAGCTCTAACTAGAATTTATGTTGCCAACAGATGTGCCTGTTCCACAAACCCAATCAGCACATTGATGAGTAACAGAAGTATGCACCTCTCCTCTGAAACCAATATAACAACAACTCAAAACAGCTTGCTCTGAATTAAGTTTTATTCTTATTATTTCCGGTTTGTTCCACTTTTTTTCCATAATCTCTATAAATCAATTAATATTATACTCATTATAGCCCTTCTATTTTTAAAAACAATAGATGCAATAAGTTCATTTACTAAAAAATATTTATACTAAATTATTATTTGTTTTCTTGTTATAAAAATGCGGGGAATCGCCCCATTCGCTATATCCTATTTCTTCTCCTATTAATTTAACTTGATTTGCAAGAAAATCTATATAGCCTTCTGAACTTTCATTTAGAAACGCTTTACCTTCATACAATTGATAATCTTTACGATACTTTAATGGTGTTATATTCGGCATGACTATATTGGCACCTGCTTTTAAACCAAGCCTATAGCCATCAGGGTTTAAAGTCTGCAAAGCCGTTGTTGCCGCAATATTTATGTCTTTAATATTAACTCGTGTTAACGCTATCATCTTAAGTCCTAATTCAAAATTCCTATCGGGATTAAATATATTTCTTGAAGCTAACGGAGTATTTTCATGTAAGACATAAGGCCCCATACCTATCATATCTATATCGTTATCTTTAAAAAAATATATATCAGCGGCTAAACTCTCATAACTCTGACCGGGCAAGCCTATCATAACGCCCGTACCTGTTTGGTATCCTATTTCCTTAAGCCATTTCAAACAATTTAATCGGTTTTTATAATCGTGATCTTCGGGATGTAACCTCTTATAAAAGCTTTCGTCGGAAGTCTCGATCCTAAGCAAATAGCGATGCGCGCCAGCGTCAAACCATCTTTTATATGTATCTTTAGCCTGTTCACCCAAAGATAAAGTAATTCCTAGTTTTCCGTTTGTTTCTTTTTTTATTGTTTTTATTATTTTCTCAATAAAATCAATAAACTCGATATCACAACGCTCGCCTGATTGTAAAACAACAGAGCCATGTCTATTATTATGGGAAAATAAAGCCGATTCTATAATATCTTTTTCCGACATACAAAACCTGTTCACTTTATTATTGCTTTTACGTATACCGCAATAGAAACAATCTTTTGTGCATATATTACTTAGTTCTATTATTCCTCTCAAATAGACTTTATTACCCACATTATCAAGCTTGATTTTATATGCTTGGTTAAAAAAAGAGTCTATCTCTTTTTTGTCCCGGCAATTAAGAAACGCTATAATATCTTTTTTTGTCATCATAACTCTACCCTATTCCCAAGACAAAAACAAAATCTTATCCATTTTTCACAAACAGTCATAAATTTTCTCGATAGGTTAAACTCTAAACTCAAAACACTAAATCCTAAATAAATCCAAAATCCTAAATCTAAAACTCAAATATTATTTTGAGTTCTCAACTATGGCACCAAAGATTTTAGTCAACTCTGTAGCTTCTTTCATCAAAAATTCTTTTTCTTTTATATAATCCTGAATAGGCTCTATTAATTCTATCCAATATTTACTTTCTTTAGCTTCTTTTCGGCTTATTTTTATCCTCATTATAAAATCTTTCTTACTTAAAGATTCTTCAGCTTCAATATAATTGGCTCCCACTGACCCTGAGGACCTAATAACCTGTTTTGCATATTCTATATTCGATAAAGTTTTAGGTATCGCTTTAATATAATCTCTTACCCTCTTCGCAAATTTTTTAGTTCTTTCTCCGAAATTATATGGTTTTGAGTCTTGTATTTTTTTCATTTTTAATTTTGTGTTTTGTTTGTTTAGAGTTTCGGATTTAGTATTTAGAATTTGTATCTCCTTACTCTCTGTCATCTTATATCCCTGCTAAATCAATATTACTCATAATCCTGCACACTTATGCTTTAAAAGCATCTAACGCTGCCGGAAACGGCGACAAGACTCTCTCCAAAACCCCCTGAAGAAAAGATATGCATACACCGTAATTTGTTATAGGCACACCGTGTTTCTTGGCTAAATTTATTCGATATAGCATTTCACGCCTATTAGTCATGCACCCGCCGCAATGTACAATTAGACCGTATTCTGAAAGGTTATCAGGATAATCTTTACCGGAATAAATATCTATTTTTATGTCATGGCCTAAATACTGCCTTAACCAGCGCGGTATTTTTACACGGCCGATATCGTCTTCTATCGCATGATGGCTGCAGCTTTCAGCTATAAGAATTTTATCTTCAGGGCCTAGCTTATCTATTGCCTTTACACCTTTAACACATTCAATAAGATCACCTTTATAACGTGAAAATAAAATAGAAAACGTAGTGCATTTCATCTCAGACGGAGTATCTGCAACCATTTTCATTACAACTTGCGAATCGCATACAGCTAATGCCGGCAGTTTTTTTAAAATATATAGAGCATGTTTATATTCACGTTCTTTAACCACAAGCGCCATGGAATCTGAATCAAGCGCGTCACGTATAGTTTGGACTTGCGGAAGTATAAGTCGGCCTTTGGGCGCCTGTAAATCTATCGGCACAATTAAAACCACCGTTTCACCAGCCGCTATAAGATCGCCTATCAACGGAGGGGGATTTAAAAAATCGTCAGGACATAAATGTATAAGTTGAGATTTAAGTTCTGCTATATACTCATCCCTATTCTCTTTTAAAACGCTGGAAAGACAAATGATATTGCCTACCTTTTCTGAAATTCTCTCTATAAAAGCTTCGTCCGGACTCTTTATATCTACTTTATTTATAACAACTATTACCGGTATATTTCCATCACAACATTTATTTAATATACCCTCTTCAAAGTCCCCCCAAATATCCGGTTCTGTTATTAGACAAACTATATCCGCTCTGTTAAATATCTTATTTGTTTTTTCTATTCTTTTATCTGAAAGCTGTGAAGTATCGTCTATCCCTGCCGTGTCTAAAAAAACCACCGGACCTAATGGCAAAAGCTCCATTGTTTTTTCAACAACGTCTGTAGTCGTCCCCGGCATATTACTTGTAATTGAAACGTCCTGGCCTGATACCATATTTAAAAAGCTGGATTTACCTACATTTGTACGGCCGAAAACGCCAATATGTAATCTTAAAGCTTTAGGTGTTTTTTCCATCTTCTCTATACCCCAACGACATAAGCGCCTGAGGCGAAAGTACCTTTCCCACAAGGTCACAACCCAATTTACCTGTTAAAAAATCTTTAAAAGATATTTTCTTATCGTCTATCGACAAAAATTCTTTTAATAATTTCTCACACCTCTCATAACCTATGTGCGGAACAAATGCCGTTATTATTAAAATACTATTAGAAACATAGGCCTCACAAATATCTTTGTTGGCTTTTAGCTCTTTCAAATGATTAGCTAACATGACATTAATATTTATAAGTATATCCAGCGCATCCAATATAGAAAACGCCAAAAGCGGCATAAATTCGTTTATCTGAAAACTCGCGCGTGACGTTGTTTCAAACACGGTATTACAATCAGCAAAGACTTTTAACGCACCCTGAACAGCAGATTCCAGTATTACCGGATTGACCTTGCCCGGCATTATAGAAGAACCTGCCTGCACCGGAGCTAAGGATATCTCTCCTAAAAGGTTCATTAAACGTAAATCGTTTGATATCTTTATTATATTAGAAGCATGAGCTTTTAATATGCCCGCAACCTCTACAAAACTGTCACTGTTTGCTGTCTGGTCTACAAGATTCTCGCCTCTTGCAAGTCCCAACCCTGTAAGTTCACGAAGTTTTTCTGTAACAATAAATATATATCCGCGAGGGGCAGTCAATCCCGTACCCACAGCCGTACCGCCTAAATTCACCGACCGTATTCGTTCTTCACATTTAAAAACACGCCACCTGTCTCTTGCTATGGCTTCTGCAAACGCGGAAAATTCAGCGCCTAATGTCAGCGGCACAGCTTCCTGAAGCTCTGTCCTTCCGGTTTTTATAATATCTGCAAATTCTTTTTCTTTCTTTTGGAACACACCCTGTGAAAATTCTATGTTAACACTTAATTTTTTGAGCTGTTCCAAAACAGCAAGCTTAACCGCGGTCGGATATACGTCATTAGTCGATTGATGCATATTTATATCACGTATAGGATCAATAACAGAATATTCGCCATAAGACAAATCCATTATTTCTAACGCGCGATTGGCAATAACTTCATTCATATTCATATTCGCAGAGGTGCCTGCCCCACCTTGCAAAGCATCCAAAGGAAAGAAATCTATATATTTAAATTCTATGATCTCATCACAGGCTTTTATAATAGCCTCCGCCTTATCCTTGGTAATATAACTTTTTTCAAGATTAGCCATACAGCAGGCTTTTTTGACAAAAGCTAAAGAACGGATAAGTACGCACGGCATCTTATCTGAAGATACTCTGAAATTTTCCAATGCCCGCTGGGTGTGTATACCCCAAAGACAATCTTTCGGTATGTTTTTTTCTCCCAAATTATCTTTTTCTGTCCTGTATTCCATAATATTACAAAACCCTGAATAAAATCAGCTTTAAGTTATACGCTTTAAGCTATAAGTTTTTTCTTGAAATCAAATAAGAAAAATCCCTATCCCGTTTCGTTCATAAGGAACTTCACGGGATCAGCCTAAATATTTAAAAATATGTTGCTGGAGTTCGCCTATATATTACGTATTATAAAACAGAGAAAACTAAAGACAATTGTTTTTTTACTGTTAAAACTAACGATTTTTTATATTTTCAGACAAACTATATAATTTTGGATCTTTTATTTTGTCCATCTTTTTTATCTTCATTTTCTTTTTATATAGGTTTCTTCCTTTACTTTGTCTATAGCTTCCCGCCACACTAATAAATCTTATTTAGACGCATTCGCCTTTGGCGGAACAACTTACAGCTTACAACTAAAATTACTTCTTCAATTCATCAATAGCTTTATCTACAAGAGTGACATAAGTCATAGTGCTTGATCCGCCCACTAAAACAGATATCATACATGCCTCAAGCATCTCGGGCTTATTCCAGCCGGCCTCAAGGCAATGCTGGACAGCTTTAGGTATACATATAGGGCATTTCGCTATAACACTTACAGCAAGTAATATAAGCCATTTTTGTTTTGACGGCAGTTTTCCGTCTTTGGTCAATACGGCTTTTTGCTCTATAAACGCGCTGTATTCTTCAGGTATGTTCTTTCTTATATCGTTCATCAAAGAATTAAATTCATTTAAAGTATTTTTAACATCATAACGCATACTGACCTCCTTTATTTACCTATATCTTCTCTCCGCATCAAAAATTATCTGTCAAATACTAACAGCAAGACTGTAATTTTACAATAGACTATAGTACGTATTATAAGGCACTGGAGATTAAAGACAATTATTTTCTTAGACGTTCAAGATGATGCTTAACGACCTTGGCTTTTATCATATATATAACATTTGTAGCAATATAACCGGCATGATCACATATACGTTCTAAATGACGCGCGATCAGAAGAAGCGGCACCGCACGAGGCGCAGTCGAACCGTCTTTTAACATATAATCATATATAAGCTTATTATATATGCTGTTCCTAAGTTTATCCGCCTCGGAATCTGAAAATATTACTTTTTTAGCAAGTTCTTCATCTAGATTAACAAACGAATC
This sequence comes from Candidatus Omnitrophota bacterium, assembly GCA_028703535.1. Classification (GTDB taxonomy): domain Bacteria; phylum Omnitrophota; class Gorgyraeia; order Duberdicusellales; family 4484-171; genus JAQVMQ01. The sequence goes on from JAQVMQ010000004.1 coordinate 10,169, forward strand.
GATAGCATCTCTTACCATCTTTCTTGATATTTCAGCTAATTTCGGTATATTGACAAGCGGTTTAAGTAATGGCTTATCCGCAAGCTGTAAGACACATTGTGCTATGTTTTCAGATAGATCGGCTATACGTTCAAGTTCAGAGTTTATCTTCATACCGGTAGTGATAAAACGCAAATCTACCGCCATAGGCTGATTTAATGCTAAAAGAGATATTGCTTCCTCCTCTATCACAAGTTCAAGTTCATCTATCTTATAATCTGAATCAATGACTGCTCTGGCCAGATCTTTATCGCGATTTTTCAATGCTTCTACAGCCTTATATATTGATTCTTCACTCATAGCTGCCATTTTCAAAATATCCGTATTCATTTTTTTTAGATCTTCATCAAAATGTCTTTTCATAACTACTCCCTTAAATTAACCGAACCTTCCGGTTATATAATCTTCGGTTATTTTTTTTGACGGTTTGGTAAATATTTTACTTGTCAAATCATGTTCAACCAACTCTCCCATCATAAAAAAAGCTGTATAATCCGAAACACGCGCTGCCTGTTGCATATTATGTGTTACAATAATGATGGTATATTTCTTTTTTAACTCATGTATCAATTCTTCTACTTTAGCCGTCGCGATAGGATCAAGCGCTGAAGCAGGTTCATCAAGCAATAAGACTTCCGGTTCTACCGCCAACGCCCTGGCAATACACAATCTCTGCTGCTGTCCGCCCGAAAGAGAAAACGCGCTTTGATTAAGCCTGTCTTTTACTTCATCCCATAACGCAGCATTTCTTAAACTCCTCGATACTTTTTCAGATATATACTCCTTGTTCCTTATACCGTTTATTCTCAAACCATAAGCTACGTTTTCAAATATAGTCTTAGGAAATGGATTCGATTTCTGAAATACCATCCCGATATTACGTCTCAGATCAACTATATCAAGCTCTTTATCAAATATATTTTTACCGTCTATACATATAGCTCCTTCATATTTTATGCCCGAGATCATATCATTCATACGGTTAAAACATCTCAAAAAGGTCGATTTACCACAGCCTGAAGGTCCGATTATGCCTACAACAGTATTTTCTTTAATTTTTAAATTTATATTTTTCAATGCTTGAGATTTTTCATAGTAAAAATTAAAATCTTTAACAGATATTTTTACAATATTCTCTTTATTCTCATCAACTATCTTATTACTAACTCCCTGCGTTCTACTTGTAATATGGGTTTTCATTTTAACTGTCATTTTATTCTCACCTTCCTCAATTTATAACGTATAAATATCGCAAAAAAATTCATACAAAAAATTAGAACAATCAAAACCAGCGCCGTGCCATAAGCGATAGGCCGTACTTTTTCTATCGCATGATGCTGTGTAGCCATTACATATAAATGATACGGTAACGCCATGAATTGATCTGACAATGATCTGGGAAGAAACGGTAAATAAAAGGCCGCGCCCGTAAACAATATAGGTGCCGTCTCACCAGCCGCACGCGATAGTCCCAGAATCGTACCGGTCAACATACCGGGAACAGCATAAGGCAAAACATTTGTTCTTATCGCCTGCCATTTTGTCGCGCCTAACGCCTGCGCACCGTCACGATAATATTGAGGCACGTTTTTCAACGCTTCCTCGCTGGCAGTTATCGTCCATGGCAAAGTCATTAAGCCTAACGTTAAGCCTGCAGACAATATAGACGTACTAAGATGCAACAACTGTACAAAAAGTACCACACCAAAAAGTCCATAAACAATTGACGGAACACCCGATAAATTGCGAATAGACATACGTATAAGCCGTGTTATTTTTCCTTTTTTAGAATATTCATTTAAATATATGGCACACCCCATACCTAAAGGTATCGATAGAAGAGCCGTTATTACAGTAACAAAGAATGTTCCGATAATAGCAGGAAATATCCCGCCTTTTGTCATCCCATCTTTGGGCATGGAAGTAAGAAATTCCCAACTTATTTGGCCCATCCCCTTACTCACAATATCATAAAGGATAACCGCTAATATTAATATTACCAAAGCTATACACAATCTCAAAAAATTAAAACCCAATACTTGAGTTATCTGACGTTTTTTCATTTAACTATTTTCTCATGTTTATGCAATACAATATCTGCCGTCATATTAACTAAAAAAGTTATAATAAACAAAACAAGGCCCACACCGAATAACGCATAATAATGTGTAGTATTATAAGGTACTTCACCTAGCTCTATTGCTATTGTAGAGGTCATGGTTCTTACCGGGCCTAAAAAACTTTCAGGCATAGCCGGCGCACACCCTGTAGCCATAAGGACCGTCATAGTTTCACCAATAGCTCTGCCCATACCTAACATACATGCGGCTATTATTCCGGAAACGGCAGCAGGTATTTTTACTCTCACTATCGTCTGCCATGGAGTAGCCCCCAACGCTAAGGAAGCTTCTTCATAAGATACAGGCACACTGTTAAGAGCATCTTCTGAAATACTTATAATTGTCGGTAATGCCATGACCGCCAGAAGAACAGACCCATTAACAGCGTTAAGCCCATTATGCAAATGAAATATTTTCGCTATTAACGGCCCTACCATAACAATACCTAAAAAGCCTATTACTACTGACGGTATGCCCGCTAATATTTCAACCACGGGCTTTGCTATTTCCCGTGTTCTTTGACCAGCAACATCGGATAGATACGCAGCTGTCGCGATACCCAGCGGAAATGCAATCACAAGCGCGCCAACTGTAACCATAAACGTACTCACTATCATGGCCAAAATACCGTAGGAATGTTTTACATAAGCATCCGGATTCCAAACAGCACTAAAAAGGAACTCTATTATATTAATCTCTTTAAATGCAGGGATTGACGTAAAAACCAATAAAGAAAATATACCTAAAAGGATAATAACAACAAAAAAACCATTTAAAAAAAAGAGGCCATGAATTAACCGTTCTTTTATTCTACACATTATTCATGGCCTCCACATTAACATTAAATCTCATCTTTTCAGGTTACAGACCCATACTGTTTCTGTTAAATTCAACATATTCGTTAGGCAAAACAAAAAATCCTTCTTCTTCAACTATACGCTGGCCTTCTTCGCTTAACTCAAAAAGAATAAAATCTTTGGCCGCACCTTTAGGTGTACCGTTGATATATTGATTTAACGGACGTGCTATAGGATACTTGCCGCTTTTAACATCCTGCGCACTTAGCGGACTAGCATAATCTGCACCGGCACGTGAAGCAACACGCATAACAGTAACACCGTTCGCGTTTTTAACATAGCCCACACCCACATAGCCTATGCCCGAAGCATCCTGTTTTATCGCTTCAACTATCTGCGCATTACCGTTCATACGATTCATTTTAGGCGAATAATCCCCTTTAAGTACAACCTCTCTGAAAAAATCAAACGTCCCCGAATTAGATTGTCTGCCGTAAAGTGTTATCGGCATATTCTTACCGCCAAACTCCTGCCAATTAGTAACTTCTCCTCTAAATATCTTTCCCAACTCATCCATAGTCAATTTATCAATAGGATTATCTTTACTAACTATAACACTCAGCCCATCTACCGCGACAACAACTCTTTTGGGGTCGACATTAACCGAATTTGCTTGTTCTATCTCTTTAGACTTTATCAATCTGGATGCATTAGCTATATCACATTTACCGTTTATTAACGCGGCTATTCCCGTACCTGACCCGCCTCCTGTAACGGCAATATATTTACCGCCGTTTTTCTCCATATAACGTTCAGCAAGGCGCTGCACCAAATTGATCAAAGTATCAGAACCTTTAATCTGAAGCATATCATCAGCTGAAACACTATGCGTATACGCAAACATTAAAGCTATCGTTAATAAAATTAAAATCTTTTTCATTCAACTCCTCCTTCTACTTTTCACAATAATAACCCACTTTTGTTACAATCAGGTGACAGAAAAGTAAATTATACGTAAATATTTTTTCAGCCATAGATTAAAACTTCAACTGCCAATCAATTTGAAATACGTTATTTTCTCCAGCACCCTCGATCTGTTTCATCTGATACCAGTCAAACCCTAAGCTTGTATGTTCACTAAGCCCATATTCAAAAGTAATTTCATGGCCTTTAACACCTGTCCCGCCGCTGTAAGCATCTGAATCAGGAAAAGCATCAAGCCAAGCGTCTTTTTCCAAACGTCTATAAAGATATCCCGCCTGCCAATCACCCCATTTCCCTATTTTAGAATCGCCGAATTTTAAACCAGCCGCCCACCCGTTATTATTATTTGCCGGGTCAGGATTATGGACACTCTCGGCAAAAAGCGCAAACATCGGAACAACTCCGTTAAAAGGTTCGCTGAATTTCACTTCTATTGCAGGAGAAATAGTATCATACTCATATTTCAATACACTACCGTCTAAAGTGTTCGTACCTGCCGAATAATCTAACGTGGACCCTTTTACTCCCTGGAACCAATAATACGCACAAGCAAGCTTAACCTTAACATCTCCAATAAGTCCCAGACTGCCAAAATTATACTCAACACCCGGCTGGATAACACCCATAAAAGGGTCTGACTTATCACTACTTGATTCATCAAGTATCCATACGCTTGAGTTTAAAAACAGCCCCAAATCACTATTGGCACTTTTGGTCAACTGGACAGTAACACCTTCCGGATTAATATCAGAATCCCATAATAAATCTGTCGGCCTGAATATCAAATTTTTTATACCCGCGATTTTACCTGCCTTAACAGTTGCCCAAGGCGCGGACATCCACTCAGCATAAGCATAATCCAATCTTATATCTCCCGTATCAAAACTATTTTCTAACGTTTGATTCGTAGAACGCGGATCAGCACCACCCGAGGCAAAGCCTGCAGCAACCTTAAGTTTTTTGTTAACTTTAGATTCAACACCAAGCCTATATCTTATACGCCCGCGATGACGATCTGCGCCGCTTTTTTTATCTTCAGCCTGATAACGCAGTCTAAAATCTCCTTTAAGCTTAACGTTCTGCACCCAAGCCGGCAATGTTGAGGATTTACCTTCCGCTATTTGTTTGGCAACCTCAGTCTTTGTCTCATCCAATATGATCTGCGCTTCAACCGGAGTAAGAATGTCTTTTTCAACAAGCTTGTTCACAAGTATATCCACTTCACCCGCCGCAACCGGCAATTGATAGCCTGCCAGCATAAGGGCTATCATTAACAATACAATATTTTTTCTCATAATTTTTTTCCTCCTTAATTATAAAAAAATCTAAACTGATAAAATCTTCTTTTTACCCGTTTCAAAGACTCTTCTACGTATTCATCTTCAAAATTCTCCGAGCTCTCTATCTGACTTAAAACTATCTCTAGATCAGATATTTGGTCACGCAAAAAAGTTGATATATAATCTTTTTGAATGCCCGTGATTTTTTTTAGAACTTTCATTTTCTCACCTCCTTTCTATTTTTTTAGGCGTTTACGGGTATAAAATTATTAGTTATTTTTGTGCATAAAAATACCAACACATAAAATCTACCCAACACGATCTTTTTCTTTACACTTAACATCGCGTAAAGTTTACAATTATCCTGTTACAAACAAATTAAAAAAAAGTGAAAATTAGGTGAATTATAAGAAAGACAATTTCAGAAGTTTTTAGGCTTTAGGTAAAGTGAAGCTAAAAGTAGTCCCCTGCCCTTCAACGCTATGCACAGAAACTTCACCGCCATGAGCCTGAACAATATGTTTAACTATGGAAAGACCCAAGCCTGTCCCGCCGAGCTCTCTCGATCTGGCCTTATCGACACGATAAAAACGCTCAAATATACGCGGCAGGTCCTTTTCCGGTATACCAATACCTGTATCGGATATATCGACTCCCACAAAACTGCCACGCGCAAAAACCTTTACTATAATCTTTCCATTTTGCGAGTTATATTTCATCGCGTTATCCATGAGATTAAGTAAAACCTGGCTTATACGATCGTGGTCTATCAAAACATCCGGCATATCTGATGGAAAATCAATTTCAACAGATATCCCTTTATCATCTATCTGTTTCTTTAGCCCGGAAAAAACTTTTGCTATTATAGGTCTCAATTTCTGAGGTTTGAATTCCATAATAAGATTGCCTGACTCAATTTTAGAAAGATTCAATAAATCATCTATAAGGCTCGCCAGTCTATTAGAATCCGAAAGAATAATACTTAAAAAATCACGCGCATGAGCTTCGTCTTCCAGAGCCCCTGACAAAAGCGTCTCGGAATATCCTTTAATACTGGATACAGGTGTCCTTAACTCATGTGAAACATTTGCCACAAAATCACGCCTGACTTTTTCAAGATGTCTTAACTCCGTAACGTCATGAAACACAAGAACAGCACCATGTGCCTGGCCTGATTTTTTTATGGCAGTGGCGTGGACAAGTAAAATTTTTTCTTCAGGCACTAATGTAGATATTTCCGCAGAGATAAGCTCATCACAGGAAGTTAATACTTTATCTATGATTTCCTGTATTTGAATATTTCGTATTACCTCCATAAATCGTCTACCCACTGGTTCATCTTCGATCTTAAGGAAGTTCTTAAGTGCCTGGTTAACCAAAACAACGGAACCCGACATATCAACAACCATAACCCCTTCAAACATACTCAAGAATACCGCCTCAAGCCGTGACCGGCTTTCGCTGATCTTTGAAATATTATTCTGCACTTGTTTAGACATATAATTAAAAGCCTTGGCAAGATCACCTAATTCATCATTTGACCTTATAAATATCTTTTTATGAAAATTGCCATGCGCGACATTTTGTGCCGCCCATGATATCTCACGTATAGGCCGTGATATATAACAAGAAACAAGATAACTTACCAAAACAGACAATCCAAAAGCCGCTAACAATGCGAAAACCAGTATCTTCCTTAATCTTCCCAGTAATTGGTCAATTTCAGAAAGAGTAATTGATAAACGTATAACACCACTCGTTCCATTATTATTAAACAATGCTGCCATATAAAGAAAATCTTCTTTTATAGTTGTACTAAACCGTCGGCTTTCACCAAACCCGTCTTTTATGGCATTCTGCACCTCAGGCCGGTACAAATGGTTTTCCATCTCACCGAGCTTTTCTATTTGGATCTCAGAATCTCCATAAACAGTACCGTCCAGGCCCATTATAGTAACCCTAAGCTCAAGATCATCTCCTATCTTATCAGCTACTTCATCAAGACTGTAAGATAACGTGCCCTTTAAAGGAATATGTGAAAGATATGTTCTGGACAATGTGATTTGCTTGAAAACATTAGTTTTTATCCTTTTATAAGTATACTCTTTAAGATTACCGCTTAGATAAAAAAATAAACTTAAAAGAACCGCCGCGTTTGTAAGTATGAAAAAAATCGTTATTTTCTTATGTATATTAAATCTCAAAATCAGTCCTCTTCACTAAACTTATATCCAATACCACGCACAGTTTCAATCAGCAATCCGGATTTGCCCAATTTTTCCCTTAATCTCTTAACATGCGTATCTATTGTGCGCGTACTTACATCAGAAGATATATCCCAAACATCTTCAAGAAGCCTATCTCTTGACTGGACTCTCCCTCGTCTTTTAATAAGTGTAACTAATAATTTAAATTCAAATTGAGTTAACCGTGCTGTCTTTTTATCGACAGTAACCATATGACGCGGAATATCTATAGTAATTTTACCGGCAGTCATTATCTCTTTATCTATTTCCTCTCTCTTGCCTCTCTTGAGTATAGCCTTAATTCTCAATATAAGTTCTCTGGGACTAAAAGGTTTTACAACATAATCATCGGCTCCCAACTCAAACCCGACTATTTTGTCTATCTCTTCACCTTTTGCCGTAAGCATGATAACGGGAATAGCCGCCTTCTTTTTATCCTGCTTTACCTGCCTGCAAGTTTCAAGTCCATCGATTCCCGGGAGCATAATATCTAAAATTATAATATCTATCTGTTTATTATCCACTATTTCGAGCGCTTCTTCACCGGTAAAAGCAGAAAAACAGATAAACCCTGCTTTTTCCAAGTTATACGCAACTAATCTTGATATATTCTTGTCATCTTCAACTACCAACACCTTGTGTCCTGACATATAAATACTCCTTATAAATCACAAACAAATTATTATTCTCTAAGACTCTGAAAATATACAATAAAAAAGCAAAATCAAAGTTACAAATCTGTGAATTTCCTGTGACTTTTAGTCATAAACTATTAATTTGATTATATCTTAAATATATTATGAACACAAAGAAGAAAAAACAGCAAAGATCAACAGACGACAAATAACAAAAAATATAAATAGCCGTTAACCTTTTACCAATTCACATTACATGTCAATAAAGACCGGCTAACGTTTCGGCAGGAAACAAAATATTGAATGATAAAAAATAACAATACTAAATTATTAAAGGCGGACACACTGGCCCGCCTTTTAATATACTTAAAAATATAATATTGATGTATTCTTATTACTGAACTCCAAACTCTCCTTCAGGCATCTCGTGGGAATAATCTTCCTGCGGGATATCTTCGTACCCTTCATCAAACCCGACATCTTCCTCATACGAATCTTGATAATCATACTCATAGTCCGTAAGCATAATACCATCCGGAGTCTTTTCGCCATATATCTTTACCGGATCACCTACTTCCAAATAAGAATTTTCAATAAAATCCTGACCGGTGAAGATTTTTACCGGCTCACTCCCGTCATTAACAACAATATAATTTCCATCTGTAACAATCTCAACAACTTCTCCGCGCATGGAAACCAGATTATCCGTTTCACCCGTCCCCTCACTCACAACATCCTGGCCATAAACCAGCAATGATCCGGAAAGCAGAAAAGAAAAGACCATGACTTTAAAAAAAATAGCCTTAAACACTATTGCCTCCTTTTTCTCAAAAAATATATCTCAATATCAATAATCACTATATTCCTCATCTTCATAATCAGAACTGTTATAATCACTCCTTACTTTTTCAAGGCGTATAGGCTCAAGAGATACAACTTTAAGATCCGTATAACAATCCGGACAATACGTTGTATCACCTTCCTCTAATCCTTCTTCAAAATCAAATCTTTCACCGCATACCGGACACTTGACCTTCTTTTCAGCCATAAATCCTCCTTTTTGTTGTTTATTACGCTGAAGCCCATGCCATTATTAATAACCAAACCCGATATTTCAATACTACCCAAAACTATATGCCTATATTCTCATATACTCATATTCTATCTAATATTTATTAACACTCCGCATCAAAACTGTCAATATTTTTTTGATTATTATCAATTTGATTTATTGGATCTTAAGAAAGACAAAAACAGATATCAAAAAAAACCTTATTTTATAAAGCTTTTTTATCATTAGTGAAAATGTCTAAATGCGAGAACTTAAAAATAAGAAATTTAAGAATATCGCCCTGAAAAGAAGACAGATTTAATCTATAATAAATAAAATTACCCTCTCTGCGGTCTATTACTATCTTTAACAAACGCAGTCTTATAAGATGTTTTGATATCGTAGGCTGAGACTTTTTTAATATTCGGCAAATCTCTTTTACCGTAAGCTCTTTTTTTGATAAAAGATTTATTATCCTTAACCGTGTATCATCGCCAAGCGCTTTTAGAATCTGTCTTAAATTTTTAACATCCATTTATTACCATTTTCATAATAACACCTAAAAAAATAATTAATTTTAGATATTAGATATTGAGCATTTTGATCATCAAGGCAAGATAATCACATAAATGCCGAGTTATAAGAAAATTGCGCCGAATATATTCTTTGGCATTTTCGCCTAACTCATTTAAGGCAAGAGGGTTATTAAGTAAATATCTTATTCTATACGCGCAACCCTCAATAGAGTTAACAGTATATCCCGTACGGCCGTAAACTATCTGAACATTTATTCCACCGACAGCACCGCCAATAACAGGCTTACCTTTCCACATACCTTCCGCAACCGTAAGCCCAAAACCTTCTTTAACAGATTTTTGTAATATTATTGTGGCAGCCCGCTGAAAAGCGTTTATCTCTAAATTAGCATCCGGCGGAAGGTCCAGAACAAATATATCTTTATCGTTACCCGCCGCTTCTTTAACTTCGTTCAATACCTGTAACCCTTCGGGATCATCAGTCGCTCCGCCTCCGGCAAGAACGAGACAACATTCATTATGTTTTTTAACAAGCTCATAAGCTTTTATTACACCCAAAGGATCTTTGAATCTATCAAAGCGAGAAACCTGCAATATAATGGGCTTATCTCTCGGGATAGCATATTTATCCAAAACTGAATTAATTTGTGCCCGCGGCAATTCTTTATTTTTATCGCTCAACGGATCAATTGACGGATAGACTAAAAACTGAGGTATCGCAAGTTTTTGCGCGAAACTCGGCAAAGAAAAAATAGCACCATCATAGCGCGCGACGTATTCTCTCAAAAAATTCCACACTTTTCTGTTCGGCCGTGAAACATCAATATGACACCGCCATAACCATTTGGCCTTTTTGGGTTTTTTATAAATAAAAGCCGCCGGCTGCGGATCATGGATAATCGCAACATCTGAATCAAAAGAAATATTCCTGGCATTTTTCTGATTAACTTTTTTGTATTCGTTAAACATCTCATCAGTTATGATCTGAGGCTGCCCTTGAAGAGCATTATGAAAACTTTTTGTTGTTTGATAAAACAACGGTGTACCCTGTATAATTTCCCATCGTGTTTGAATACCCAGATTATTAAATAACGGCACTAACCTCAACAGCATTTCGGCCACACCACCGCCCAACTTAGTAGAATTAACATGCAATAACGATCTGCCCTTTAACCTATTCACCAAGTTATAAATAAGGTCTATTGTTCCCTTAGGCGCTATATCACGATATGAATCTATTGTTATCTCTGTCTTCATAATTCTTTCTCACATAAATCAAGTAATTTAGCCCTTAAACCCTCAAGACTGTACATATAGCTGTCTATACTTTCAATCTTATCGGCAAGATCTTTTTTCCCTAAAACTTCTTCAAGCCATATAGAAAAATCACTTCTGCCTTTTCTATCGCGAATACGGGCTTCAAAAACGTGATTATAAACTGCGCTTGTATCTATATCACGCAAAGCATTACAAAATTCAGATAAACTGCCGGCCTTAACTCCGGTCTGAACTTGAATTATCTTAGACTGCATAAAATAAAACGGCTGACCATGCACAACACCTGGAACAACTTTAATCTGAGACAGGTGATCATCAATTATCTCAATAAGCCTTATTCTTACATCCTCTATCCCTTTATCTCCATACGGAGAGACTTCGGCAAGTTTCTCGCCCAAAACTCTGTCCCTAACCTGCACAACGACCCATGTCGCGAAATCATTAGGATAGACACCTGCTATATAAGGATGCCTTAAAAAATAGCTGTGCATGTGACAATAAATAGAATCGCTCGGGACTTCTTCAATAAGCTCCATAAGCCGCTGTTCATCTTCAGCTTTCTGACCGAGAAGCTCCTTTATTTCCATACACCCCGTAAAATAAAATTCCTGCATCATCCCTCCAAAAATAATTAAAACATATTAATTCATTATATACTAACTATATAATATTCAAAAACATAAAATATAAAATTAATTTCTAAAGAATTATAGATAAGACTATTTAGATAAAATATAGTGACATATCTTATCCCATATATTTTTTATACTTGCAGTAATATCCTCATTACAGTATTCAACGATAGTTTTTCTATTAACCATAGCTTCGACTACGATTTTATTAAATTCGATCTTCCCGGCAAACGCTATGTTTTCTTCCTGGCAATATCTCTCTATTTGTTCAGTCACATCAACATTAAGATCATACTTATTAACTACCATAATAACAGAAACATTGAAATGACGCGCAACGGCAACAACCCTTTGAGCATCATGCAACCCCGACAAAGTCGGTTCCGTAACTATTACAGCACAATCAACACCTGATAACGATGCTATAACAGGACATCCTATGCCCGGTGAGCCGTCGATTATTATCCAGTCAGAATTGTTTTTTTCAGCTATCCTTTTCGACTGCTCTCTTACAAGGGTAACAAGTTTACCGGAGTTTTCTTCAGCTATTCCAAGTTTGGCATGAACCATAATCCCAAATCTAGTCTCTGAAATAAACCATTGGCCGGATAGATTCTCTTTCATCTCTATAGCTTGTTCAGGACAGGCATTAGCGCAGAATGAACATCCCTCACAAGAAACCGTATCAACCGTAAAATCTTTGGATATAGCGTCAAAACGGCATAATCTTTCGCATAGTCCGCATTGAATACATTTATCTTTATCTATAAAAGCTGTTACGCCGCTTTTAAAATCATGCTTCTCCTTAACATCAGGGCTAAGCAATAAATGCAAATCAGCCGCATCAACATCACAATCCGCCATAACAACTTTATTATCTCCAGGATTTAAACCAGCCGACAATGCTGCCAAAGAAGCCGTAAAAACTGTTTTACCTGTCCCGCCTTTCCCACTTATTACTACTAATTGTTTCATGCGATAGTCTCTTTTATTTTACCTAACAACACTAAGAACATATCTTTATATTCTGGAAAACACCTTACAAAAGGTTCGCCTTTAGAATAAGCTCTCGCGATATCTTTATTAAAAGGTATTTTCATTAAAATAGGAATCTTTTCTTCAATACAATATTTATCCGTTTTATCATCTCCCAGATCCGAACGATTAACAACAACTCCAAAGGGTATTCTTACTTTCCGCAAGACTTCTACTGCCAGCATCAAATCATTCAAGCCAAAAGGTGTCGGTTCAGTTACCAAAACACAAAAATCGCTCCCAGCTATTGAAGATATAACTGGACATGATGTACCCGGCGGTGAGTCTATAATATTCACTCTGTCATTTTTAATATGTTTCTTAACAACACGAATAACCGGCGGCGCCATCGCCTGACCTATGTTAAGCCTGCCATGGACAAACCCTATCTCGTTGATAGAACCTTCTTCAATAATACCTATTTCTTTATCTACTTCTTTTATAGCTCCTTGCGGACAAAAATAACTGCAAGCTCCACAGCCATGACAAAGTTCGGGAAAGACTAGCACAGTATCTCCCAATATGGCTAAAGCATTATACGCACAAACATCTTTGCACTTACCGCACGCATTGCACTTTTCTTTATCTATCTCCGGAACAGGAATGAAAACCTTTTCCTTGCTTTTAATTTCCGGCTTAATAAAAATATGCGCGTTCGGCTCTTCGACATCACAATCTAAAATGTTCGCGTCCTTAATAGACAGGGCAAGATTGACCGCCACCGTAGTCTTACCTGTTCCGCCTTTGCCGCTTGCTATCGAAATTATCATAATTTTATCTTTCCGCTATAAAAATATCCTGAAATTTACCCTTATATTTCTTAATCGAAAAATTTTTCTCTTTAAGATACATAAAAAAATTATTTAAACTTATACCCTGTATGTCGTGCTTCTCACCTCTAGCGCTATGCATTTCATCAATTATTTTAAAGCCTTTTTCATTAAACTCACTAATCGCTATACGCCCTTTAGTCTCCAACACTCTTATAAGCTCATCAGCAGCTTTAAATGGCTCCGTCAAATGATGCAAAGTATTAAGCGATACTATTACATCAAAACTATCGTCGGTAAAACTCAAATTACACACATCTTCAATTAAGAAAGCTACATGTTTTTCTAATTTAAAAAACTTTAAATATTCTTTCGCTTTAAGCTGTACATTTTTTTGTATATCAATAGTTATAAAACTATATCCGTTTCGCGCTAATTCGAGAGTCAAGTTCCCCCTACCTGTCCCAACTTCAAGTATCTTACCTGATAAAGGTAATATTTTATTTAGAAAATATTTACGCTCTTTTTCAACATCATAGCCCAACGCCTTATATTTATCAGCTTTTTCATTATATTCTTTCAGAATATCCTTACTATTCATAATTTTCTGCCTTAAATTACTTAGACCCAAAATGTGAATCTACGCTGGGCCCATCACTGCTATTGTATTCTCCGTTTTTATATTTCTCCACAACCTCATTTACAATGCCATTCACTCCGGTAAAAACCTCTATACCCGCGGCACTTAAAACACTAAAAGCATTAGGACCTACATTCCCGGTTAAAACAATTTTTACCCCTTTATCGGCTATAAACTGCCCGGCCTGTATTCCCGCACCACCTGAAGCGCTGATAGCCAAATTATCCAAACTTTCAAATTCCAAAGTATCCGTATCAACCAAAATAAAATATCGGCATCTGCCAAATCTCGGATCAACCTGGGCATTCAAATCAGCCCCTTGTGAAGTTACACAGACTTTCATATCTTCCTCCTTTTACTTAGTGATCACATTCATCTTTTTCAGGATGACTGCACTCCGTCTTATCCAACCCATATCCCTTTCCATCCCCCGGCTTACAAAGGCTTTCACCACCTTTTAAATTACCGGCAATAAGCTCATTTAACACATCGTCTACTTTACCTGAAATCCCCATAACAGTTTTTATAGCCTGGTCGGCAAACAACATCTGAGCACGCATCCCCATACCACCGGCTATAATTATATTAACATCTCTCTCTTTTAAAAATACCGGTAAAAAACCAGGATGATGCCCCGGGTTAGCAATAACTTCTTTTTTTACAATTTTGTTTTCTTCAACATCAATAATAGTAAACTCCGGACAACGTCCGAAATGCGCCGAAACCATGTCTCCATCAGTAGAAATCGCCACTTTCATAACTACCTCCATTTGAAATGTTAATATTCAGTTTCACCTTGATTTCAAATGGCACTGAGCGTGTATCGCGAAGTGCCTCTTATACTAAAAATCAATTTACTTTCACCTTGATTTCAAATGGCACTGAGCGTGTATCGCGAAGTGCCTCTTATACTAAAAATCAATTCACTTTCACCTTGATTTCAAATGGCACTGAGCGTGTGTCGCGAAGTGCCTCTTATACTAAAAATCAATTTACTTTCACCTTGATTTCAAATGGCACTGAGCGTGTATCGCGAAGTGCCTCTTATACTAAAAATCAATTTACTTTCACCTTGATTTCAAATGGCACTGAGCGTGTATCGCGAAGTGCCTTTTATACTAAAAATCAATTCACTTTCACCTTGATTTCAAATGGCACTGAGCGTGTGTCGCGAAGTGCCTTTATTAACATACGTAGGGGCGCCGCTTGTCTGCGCCCTTTTCTTTATATTTTATGTTGTTCCATTGTCTTTTTATCTTGTTTCGGACAGGAACAAGCACGATCCTTACTAAAAGCTAATGACTATAACCTATTTCCCCGATTCAAGCTCTTTTATCCTATTGTGTATCGCATCAAGTTCCTGCTGTACCGCTTGCGCTTCCATCTTTAGACTTTCGGCTTCCTGTTGAGGAGTAAAATTATAATTTGCCTGTACACCTAAATTAAAATTCGCATTCGAAAAGCCAAAACCTCTCCCCATACCTCCGGCAAAGCCGCGCCCCATACCCCTGCCAAAACCCCTTCTCAAGAATCTTCTTCCTGTAGGATACTGACCATTATTGAAATTTACGGCACAATATCCTCTCCCGCCTCCTGTAAATGCACCCTGACCGTTTGGACCTGTCCCATCAAAACCTGGCATAATATACCTCCATTTGAAATGTTAATATTCAGTTTCACCTTGATTTCAAATGGCACTGAGCGTGTGTCGCGAAGTGCCTCTTATACTAAAAATCAATTCAGTTTCACCTTGATTTCAAATGGCACTGAGCGTGTGTCGCGAAGTGCCTCTTATACTAAAAATCAATTTACTTTCACCTTGATTTCAAATGGCACTGAGCGTGTGTCGCGAAGTGCCTCTTATACTAAAAATCAATTTACTTTCACCTTGATTTCAAATGGCACTGAGCGTGTATCGCGAAGTGCCTCTTATACTAAAAATCAATTCAGTTTCACCTTGATTTCAAATGGCACTGAGCGTGTATCGCGAAGTGCCTCTTATACTAAAAATCAATTCAGTTTCACCTTGATTTCAAATGGCACTGAGCATGTGTCGCGAAGTGCCCTTTTCTTTATATTTTATATTGTTCCATTGTCTTTTTGTCTTGTTTCAGACCGGAACAAGCACGATCCTTACTATCTTCGGCATTTCTCACAAAGTCCAGTAAACTGAATTAAATGATCATTTATGTTAAAATTATATTTTTCAGATAACCCTTTTTCAATTTTTTTCAAAAGCTCGACTTCATCTTCAATAAAATCTGTATAATCAATAATTTTACCGCATTTCGTACATATCAAATGATGATGATGTTTTTTACCTTCAGGTCCCTCAATCAATTCATACCTAGCCCTACCGTCACCAAAATCAAACTTATGAACCAGCCCCAGCTCAACAAGCAATTCCAATGTTCTATAAACAGTCGCAAGCCCTGCTCCCGGATAGATCTTATATACATCATTATATATTTCTTCCGCGCTTAAATGCTTTGAAGTTTTACTTAAAACCTCTAATATCGCCTGACGGGATATTGTAAGTTTATAACCCTGCCCTTTAACTCTTCCGCACCACCATCCAGCGCCTTTTCTGCAACCGTGCCTCATATGCCCTCCTAAATGAGAATGATTATCATTCTCATTATAAGAATACCACTTTAATTAACTGTTGTCAAGGTCATGAAAAATATTTTTTGTTTAGTTAAAGGACAAAAGACACCTGTAAAAACTTCTAAACTATTCTGGTTCTAAAAACAACCTGTCTCTACGGCGAAATTAGGAAAGAGAAAAAGGGCAAATGAGACAGCGTAGCGTCAAACGGCTATTACAACAATTTGAATATGCCTTAACACCTTTTTATCACGGGTTAAAACTACTCTCCACCAATTCCATCCCTGGGATGGAATTGGTACAGGGAAGGTGTAATGTTGGTCCCGAAAAGCCCTGAAGGACGAATCGGGAAAGGAAATATTATATACATAACATTTTAAACGGAAGGACTAGCTCGAAGAATCCAAGGAATACATGCTACGCCAAGTGACCATCCGGGATAGTCAACATGTATTTATACTATACTTTACTACCGCCCATTATTTTAGAATTAAATCGGTATATATACCAAAAAGAAACAGGCGTAAAAATAAAAGAAAAGATCAAAGACGCAAACATTCCTCCAACCACAACCGCACTCATAGCAGATTTTATAGGCATTATTGACCCTAATTGCGGCAATACCCCAAGTATTATAGCCAATGATGTCATGATAATCGCTCTGAATTTTTCAGAAACACCCATCCAAAGAGCTTCGACTATCGGCACTCCTTCTTTCAATTTTATTATTGTATAATCTAAAAATAAAATTGAGTTATTTACAACAAGCCCGACAAGCATAACCATACCGAGCATAGAAGCTATATTAACAGATTCACCCAAGAAAAATAACGCGTAAAATACCCCAATAAAAGAAGTCGCCACAGAAAAAAGGATAGGTATAGGATACGTAAAAGAATCCATCAAAGCACACAAAAGCATATAAGTTAAAAGTACAGCAAGAATAAAAGCTTTTATTATTTCTTTGACCGTTTCTTCCATATGTTCGGCCATACCGGAATACTTATAACTATAACCCTCCGGAAATTCTATTTCTTTACTAAACCTTTCATTTAACACACCGGAAACAACACCACTTGTAGATTTAGACAAATATCCCTCAAGACGTATGATCCTTTCTTTGTCTCTATGCCGTATCGTCGGTAAAGCTCTTGTTTCATTCATTTCACCAAGCTCTATAACCGGGATCATACCTTTTGATGAGATTATGCTTATCTGTTTCAGGTCTTCCAAATCTTCTGTGTAGCGTTCATCCAACTCTACGTTTATATCATACTCTTCGCCTCTTTCTTTATAAATATTGTCGTCGTTACCATACACAGAATACCTTATTGTGCTCCCAACCTGAGAGCCATTCAGCCCATATTCAATAAGCCTATCCTGGTCAGGCAAGAATTGTATCTCTCTTTTAGGTGTAACGTATGAAGACTTCACCGACCGGAAATATCCGGTATCCTCCATTATCTTTTTCATTTGCCCCGATATCTCTATCATCTTATCGTAATCAAGTCCCAATAAATTTATGGAGACATCTCCTTCGACACCGCCTCTGGCCTCACCCCTTTCAATATTTATTTCAGCATCAGGTATATGCGCCGTAAAGGGTATAAGTTCCTGGATTATATCCGTATCCGCTCTTTTACGTTTCGCCGATGGAATAAGATTAACCACAATAGCTGAATTTTCCACCCCATCCTCACCTATACTTGTAAGCATAGTCTCAGCTTCAGGTATTTCTTTTATTCTATTTTCCAAAATACCGGTTACCCGCTCAGTCCTTTCTATGGTAGAACCTTGGGGCATCACTATCTTAACGGTTATCATATCTTCATCCGAGTCAGGATAGAACTCATTGCCCACATAAGGCATAATAAATGATGTCGAATAAAATAAAAATAGCACTAATACTATCGTGGCTTTAGGAAACTTAAAGGTCAAATCAAATATCAACTTATATTCTTTCTTCATCCATTCCATTAACATATCTATATGTCTTACTATATTGTGTAAAATCATTACAAAAATATTTTCTTTGTTTTCTCTTTTCTCTTTTCTCTTTAACAATAACCCGCATAACATAGGCGTAAGCGTAAAAGAAGAAACAAGGGAAAACAAAGTTGCATATATTACTACCAACGCAAAAGCTTTCATAAACTGTCCTACTATCCCGCCCATCATGGCTATTGGGGTAAAAACAACAAGATTTGTACCTGTTGAAGCAAATATCGCACCAGCTACTTCTTTTGTTCCGTCTATAGCCGCCTGCACGGCAGTTTCCTTATGTTCCATATGCTTTAAAACATTTTCAATAATTACGATAGCATTGGCTATCAGTGTACCCAAGACTGTCGCAATACCAAGTAAAGACAAAGAGTTTATTGTTTGGCCGAATGAATCCATTAAAAAAAGAGCCGAAATCAATGACGTCGGAATAACTATTGTAGAAATAAAAGTAAGATTTATGTGTCCCGTAAAAAAATAAAGTATCAAAATTGTAAATACAATACCTAATATTATATTAATATAGGTTTGGTTAGTTTCGTCTATGATGAAATCGGTCGTATCAGTCGCTACATCAAGATTCATACCTTTCGGCAATACTTTTCTGAATTCCGGGAGCCGTTTGCGTATCGCTTTTGAAATATCAACCGCGTTACCGTCTGAAACCTTATTAATAGACATGCCCACGACATCTTTACCATCAAAATGTGCTATCGTCTCAATTTTTTTAAAACTATCCGATATAGCGCCTATCTCTTTTAATTTAAAACGGCTTCCATCTCTTGACGTTAAAAGCAACTCGCCTACTTCCTCGGGATCTTGGAACTCACCCAAATATCTAAGGCTTAAAGAGGTATCTCCCTTTTCAAGTAAACCACCCGGTATGTTTTTATTTTTGACATCTATATCATTTATGACATCGAGAATAGTAATATAATGCCCCTGCATCAAGCCCGGATCTAATATAACATTTATCTGCCGCTTCTTCCCGCCGTAAAGATCCACATTCGCGACACCGTCAACCGATGAAAATTTATCTTTTAGAGTTTTATCCGCAAATTCATACAGGTCTCTGCTGTCTAAAGTATCACTCCATAAAATAAGGTCCATTACAGGTTCTAATAAGGGATCGTACTTTTCTATTACAGGCTGTTCAATATCATCCGGAAGATCGTTACGTATAGCCTCGACTTTATCTTTTACTTCTATGAATTTTATATTAACGTCTGAAGACATTAAGAATTCTATAGATACATAGCCAAAATTATCATATGAATAACTCTTTATCTTCTTTATCTCAGACAACTCAGAGACAGCATCTTCCACCTTATCAATAACCAATGTCTCAACCTCTAATGGAGTGGCACCCGGATAATCGATAGTAACTGTAACAATAGGAAAATCTATATCCGGCTCTTTCTGGACTTTAAGATTAAACATTGAAACAATACCCAGAACCAAAAAAACCGAAACAAACATTATAGTAGTCACGGGTCTTTTTACAAAAAACTCTATCATTTATTATCCTCCGAAAGATCAGTGATTATATTCAGCTTATCTCCATCAAAAATGTTGGTATATCCTTTAAAAATAACGGGGTCGTCTTCGTTTAGACCTTCCTTGATAATTGAGCCATACCCGTTATGAGATTCTATAGTCACATTTTTTTTTCTTGCTTTGCCATCCTCGACCACCCAAACAAAATCTTCGTTATTTTCAGAAATAATTACATCTCTTGGTAAACAGATAACATCTTCAAAACTCTCTGTATTGATATATACAACATCATACTCTGTGTCATTAAAATTGTTAAAATCCATACTTACGACAAATAACCCGGAATCAACATCTATGTTTTGCGAAACGGCTGAAACAACACCCATGGAATTGCCGCCTGTATCATCTTTAAAGATTTTCTGGCCAACTTTTATTTTTTCCTGTATTTTTTTGGGAACATAAGCCGCATAATCCTTATCCGAAAGCTTGATGACAGTGACTTTAGTATAACTTTTTATGTCATCGCGGATTATTTTCTTAACTACTACGGGTTTACCCTCAAATTTCCAAAGCGCGGTAACGCTGGTAATCTCTCTTTTTTCGTTATGTATTACAACCTGTTGTCTGAGAAAAACCGCAAGCACAAACAAAACGATAAAAATTATATATAATAAACCTCGTTTACTCATTATCAGTACCACCCCACAAAGTTAATCTTTCAATCTTCGCTAAAATCATACTGATATTAAACAAAGTAAACTCTCTATTCAATTTTTCATTTGTCAGGCTAAGTTCATAATCATTCAAGTCTGTTATAGATATCTGGCCCGCTCTAAAAAGCTCCTGCCCGAGAGAAAAAGTCTCTGCGGACAATTTCACCGCATCATTGTTCGCTTCCAAAGTTTTCATATATCCGTTATATTCTTTCAACGCCTTGTTTAACTCTAATAAATAATACTCCTTGCCTTTGCGGTACTCAAGTTCCGCGTTTCTTTTATCAATACGGGCCTTCCCTAATTCAGCCGCGGTTTCACCGCCTGTCCATATAGGGATCTCCACTTTTACTCCGGCTATCCCGTAATCACGCAAACTATCGTTTCCTAAATTACAGGTATTATTACTTCCTTTATGTGACCATGATGCAAACGCGGAAATCTCGGGATAATACTCTGCCTTTTTAGCTTTGACCAATTGCCCTTTAGCCTCAACCTCAGTTGCCAAAGCCTTTATCGCCGGTTGGTTATTATATAAAGTCCATGCCATGGCATTACGATCAAACGGATAAGAAAGACTATTGAATTCTTCCGTAAGCTCCAACTCTATATCAGCATCAACGTCTATCATAACCTTTAGCGTTTCCATAGCCGAATAGTAATCCGTTATAGCATTGTTAAGGGTAGGTTTACGCGAAGCTATATCAGACGCTATCTTTAAATTATCGTGTTTCGAAGCCCTGCCGTTAAGTGAGCGCATTTCTAATATCTCTTTGTTTTTTTCAGCATGCTGATAAGACTCCCGGGCTATTTCCATAACTTTTTTTGTAAGACATAAACTATAATAAGCCAGCTTCGTATTATATATTATTTCCTGCCGGGCAGTCTCCCTATCATATTCACTAGCCTTTATTGTCTTGAGAGAGGCTCTAACAGCATTAGATATCCTTCCAAAAGTAAACAATGCTTGTTCAACTTCGATTTTTGCGTCCGCATCAAAATCCCTTGTTGCAGTTGTAGCCGCGATATCAGGATATTGAAAATTATTATAAAGGCTAAATTCAGATTCTATCTGAGGCAAAGCATTAGAAAGTTCCGCTTTATAAATAAAACGTGTTTTATCTATAGTATTATTTTTTATCTGAAAATCTTCACTCGAATTTAAAGCCATTTCTACAGCATTGGCTAAACTGAGCTTTAAGATCCTGTTGTTTTGCCCAAAAGATTTGTATACGGTAGAAGATAATGACAGAAAAAACACTAAAAAATAAATTAGAATATTTTTTTTCATAATTTAACTTCGAAATTTTTCCTAAATAACACCATTTGTTTTTTAATTATATCCGGAAAACTCTGAAAATCTTCCAATTCAACAGCCAGTGGCGTACCTATTAAAATTGTCTTTAAAATTACAACCATATCTTTAAGCGGTAAAGTGTTAATTATAATACCCTCTTTTTGAGCCGCTTTCAAATGTTTTAAAAAGAAACTTTCCAATGATTCAATCTCAATATCTTCTATCCCCCGACAATCGGGAAAAGCATAATACTTTTCAGCTAAAGTCAATTCCTCTTGTTGAGGTTTAATATGTTCGGATGTAAAAACCGAGACTATTTCATAAAAAAAATACGGATGTTTTATCGCTTCAGCTAAACTTTCCATAGCCTGTTCTATAAGATCCAAAGAATTAAAATTACCTGCTTTATTTTTAATTTCCCATTCCACTTTCAAAAGATGTAAATATTGAAAATAATTAATAACATCAAGTTTTTGAGGAAAATAATTATAAAATGTCCCTTCGGAAACCTCAACACTATAGCACACATCCTTTATTGGAATATCCGAAAAGCGTGTTGTTTTAAGCCTCTCCATAAAAGCGTTAGCCAACCCTATTTTTGTCTTGGCATATTTTCGCTCTCTTAATGAATATTTATTATCATCCATTTTCATCCTTTTCTGAAAATAAAATATAGCACAGTGAAATATTAAAGTCAAGTATATTTTTAGTCATGACTACATATTTGCATATGCATATCATGAAAATATGGCCTTTTTAATGAAAATTCATTAAATAAGGCCATATCGTAAAATTAATTTAAATTATATCACTTAAAAATCTACTTCATTGAACCACAAACCATGGACATTACATAACTCCACAGCCGCAAGCTTACCAGAAAAGCCTGATTTTAAATGGATGGAAGCAACCGGATTAAGCCTGTCAGGCGTAAACATAACCCGCGAGATAAATTCTCTATTAGCATAAAGGTCAACATGCTGGATATTATGCTCAGTTAACATTGGGTGTAATATCTCTCCAATCTTTACGTGGACATCATTACATGCATCAGGAATAAGCCCACAGGCTTTATGAATCTTTATGTCGGGTATATGTTTTTTTTCGGTCTCACCTTTTTCAGCTTTATCTGCCGAGGTCTTTAACGCATCATCTTTTTCAATGAAAGATTTGGCTCCGCATACCGGACACTGTTCAGGAACAATTTCATTTATCGCCACATAACTACAAACCTTACACACTATACCTTTCATATCACACCTCCGTTTTCATTCGGATTAATAATTTTCACATAAAATCTCATAATAGGCCTGAGGATGCTTACATGCCGGACATGTATCAGGCGCAACCTTGCTCTCATGAACATATCCGCAATTACGGCATTTCCATTTTACTATAATATCTTTAGAAAATACCGAACCTTCCTTAACGTTAGCTAAAAGCTTACGATATCTTTTTTCATGTTTCTCCTCTACCTTAGCTATTTCTTTAAACGTATCGGCAATTTCGTCAAACCCCTCTTCTCTGGCTGTTTTTTCGGCTTCTTTATAAAGCTGTGTCCATTCCTCATTCTCTCCTTCTGCCGCTGCCAATAAATTCGCCGCGGTATCACCGATAATACCTGCCGGATACGTAGCTGTAATTTCCAAAGGCCCGCCTTCAAGATGTTTGAAAAATCTTTTGGCATGTTCTTTTTCATTATCCGCTGTTTCTAAAAAAATAGCCGATATTTGCTCATATCCTGCCTTTTTCGCTACAGACGCAAAATAAGTATACCTGGTTCTCGCCTGTGACTCACCCGCAAACGACGCAAGAAGATTTTTCTCTGTTTTTGTTCCTTTCACACTTGCCATATTAGATACCTCCCTTTTTTAGTCGTTAGATTTTAGTCTCTAACGGCTCGTAATATTTAATTTAAAGTTATAAAAAACCATTAACTTCTTTATTTTCAAGAACAATCTCAACCAACAACCGATAATTAATTAAAGCTATCAGTTTTGCCCATAATCAGACGCAACAATGTCGTCTTTTACTTTTTCTTCTATTGCTCTCAGAATTTCATTGTCAGGAACATACTGGAAACTAATCGCCTCTAACATATCACAGCCACAACTCTTTAATACCTCATAAATTTGACCTATACTTTGCCCTCCCCAGCCATATGAGCCGAAGGCAAGCCCTATCCTGCCTTTCGGAGAAAGACCCTTAAGATAGGTAAGAAAGGCCGAAACCGTAGGCATTATTCCATTGTTTAAAGTAGGCGAACCTACGCAAACATATTTTGCATCCAGCACTTCTGTCATAATATCTGAAATATGAATATCCCGAAGATTAAACAACTTTGTAGTTATCTTTTTTCCGTTAAAAACATCATTTATAAGCTCCGCTATTTTCTTAGTCGATCCCCACATAGTGTCATACACTATAACCGCTTTTGTCTCTACTTGATTTTCAGACCACTTTTTATATAAAGTGACTATATCATCTATATGTTTACGCCAAATAATACCATGACTTGGCGCTATCATCTCTACATCAAGTGAAGAAACAGCTTTTAATGCCTTCTGCACCGAAACGCCGTAAGGTAAAACTATATTAGCGTAATATTTCGCTGCTTCATTTTTTATAATATCAATATCAATTTCATCGTCGAATCTCTCATCTGAAGCTATATGCTGCCCGAAAGCATCATTCGATAATAAAAGTTTTTCTTTTTCTATATACGACACCATCGAATCCGGCCAATGAACCATTTGAGTAAGAACAAAGCTTATATCATGATTGCCTATACTCAAGACATCTCCGGTATTAACGGTCTTAAAAGTCCAATCCAAACCATAATAATGCTGCCTCAAGCCTTTCTCACCATTAGGCGAAGTAACAACAACGGCATCAGGGCACAATTCTAAGATTTCGGGTAACGACCCCGAATGGTCCATCTCCACATGATTAGATATAATATATTTTATATCTGCGGGATCAATGATGCTTTTTATTCTTTCAAGCATCTCACCATAAAAATAATGTTTCACTGTATCAACAAGCGTTATCTCTTCATCAATTATTAAATACGCATTATAGGTGCTCCCGCGTTGAGTACGGTATCCGTGAAAATTCCTTAGATCCCAATCAACCGCGCCTACCCAATATATACCTTTCTTTATTTCTATAGCCTTTTTCATTTCTTACCCTCCCGAAAACATGAAGGTGGAGATAAATCAACTATATCATCGACATCTATCTCAATAAGATATTTCGGCTCAGCAGGCAAATGCGCTTCATGATGAGAGTTGGATGCGGTCTCCCTCTGAACACTTTTTATAAGTCTGTCGGATATTCGCTTTAAAACTTTTCTCTCCCATTCTTTTAAATATTCATCATGAATATCCTCTTTATACACTATCTTTGCTTTACCTTTCAGGGTATATCCTTTAAAAGTATGTTCATCCACCTGCGTAATGCTCACTATTGGATTATTTTTTAAATTATTATAAGTCCTGTTATGATAAAGATCTATAACATAAACTCTGCCATCTTCATAAACCCCGACAATGCCTTTGGCCGAACAATGTATAGAACCATCCTGACTTATTGTTGAAACAATAACAAAATGTTGATTCTTTAGAAAAAATATTATATCTTTCGATAGATTCATAATCTATACCTTTATTTTACCTTTAATATTTTACTTATCGTCGCTTTTTTCAAATCTATTCTAATCTTAGCCTCCAGCTTATCTAAAACCTTTTTAACCTTACAAGTTCTTATATTATCACAAGGCCTCTTTTTAACAATATGGTCATTTAATATAATCGGATCTTGAAATGCCGTTATAATATCTAATAAAGATATACTGCCTGCGGCTTTGCATAAAGAAAATCCGCCATTTTTCCCTTTGTATGATTTTAAAATATTCTTTTTACTTAATATCTGTAAATTTTTTCTTAAAAATTGCATGGGAACAGAGAGACAATCTGCCAATTTTTTTACCGTTACTATTTTCTCTTTTTCCGACGCGACAAAACACACCGCCCTAATCGCATAATCAATGTCCCTTGTAATTATTTTCATTTCACACCTTAGTATAAAGAAAATCCATAATCATAATGATACCTTCATGGTATCATTTGTCAAGTAATTTCTATGTCTTGAGTTGCGCAATATTAAAGACTAACTATGTTAAATATATATTATTCGGTTTTATGTAAAGCTATCTCGGCTTCCCGTATTAAAATATAGGGGTCATCAGATTCGACTAACGCGCTTATCCCTATGTCCTTGCATATCTGTTCAGTTATATTACGGTTAAGCCTCTCGTCTTCGGGCGTATATAAAACACAGGGTATACCCATAGTTTTAGGCATTTGTTTCAATTTTGCTATGACCAGATCGCCATGAAGATCATCCAACCCCAATTTAATCAATATAATATCCGGCACATCAACCATTATTCTGTCAATTGTAGCCAAGCCGCTGTTAGACGAACTAACAAGATACCCTTCATTCAGAAAAGCTATCGCTATCTTGTCAAATGCTTCCTTTTTATTATCTACAATTAATATTTTCTTGGGCTTCAGTTTATCTTTTTTATGTTCTTCAATCCGAGCTTTTTCATACCGCTTTCGTATTATTACATCTATTTCGTTAAATAAATTATCCAGATCAAAAGGTTTAGTCATAAATCCATCAACGTTAAGATCCATGAATAATTGCTCTAAATTGGCACGGGCAGTTAAAACAAGCACAGGATATTTAGCCCTGTAATCATCACCTATTATATTTTTATAAAACTCTATGCCGCCCATCTTAGGCATATTCATGTCTAACACGATAAGTGCAGGTGTTATCTCTTTCAACTTTTCCAGACCTTCCAGCCCATTATAAGCCGTAACAACATTGTATCCCTTTTTAGCTTTCAATTGGAACGCTACGGCATCAATAAGATCAGCTTCATCATCAATTAATAAAACTGTAATTTTTTCATTATCCATTTTCTTCTCTCTTTTTAGCAGGCAAAGTGAAACAAAAACTGCTGCCGCCACTCTGCCCTGACTCTACCCATATTTTACCACAATGTTTCTCTATTATCTCCTTACAAATAGCCAGCCCCAACCCCGTACCCCCGGTTCCTCTTGTCGCATAATCACCCAACTGTTGAAATTTTTTAAATAATTTATCTAAATCTTCCTGTCTTATACCTGGGCCGCTATCTTTAATTTTTATCACGACACTCTCCTCTTTGGCAATAACGCCAGTCGAAATATCTATACCGCCCTTTTCCGTAAATTTTATAGCATTCCCTATAAGATTATCCAACACCTGGTTTATCTTATCGGAATCCAACAAAACCATCGGGATATCCCCCGATAAATGGGTCTTTATATACAAACCTTTCTTATCAGCAACAAATCTCTGTATATCAGCAACCTCAGTAATTATTATATTCACATCCGTCTCTGTTAAATTTAATATTTCTTTGCCCGATTCTAATTTTGAAAGACTTAAAACATCATTAACCAATCTGCTTAACCTATCTACATTTGATTTGGCTTTATTTAAAAAATTTTTCTGATCATCATTCAACTGACCGGTAGTTTCACTCATGACGACATCTATAGTCGTTTTGATTGAGGCAAGCGGAGTTCTTAATTCATGCGATACAGTAGATGAAAATTCTTTTTGCGCTTCATACATCTTGCCTAATTTAGCATTCAACGCTAACAGCTGGTTATTCTGATTTGTTATCTCTTCCATAAGCTCTCTATTTTTCTGACGCAGATCAAAACGTTCAATTGCTTCCAGTATTGTTCTCCGCAAAGAGATATCATCCCACGGTTTATTTATGAATCGATATACACCCCCTTTATTTATGGCATCTTCGGCTATTTGTATATCTGTATATCCGGTAAACAATATTCTTACTATATAGGGATATTTCTCTTTCACTTTTTCAAGAAACTCAGTGCCGGATATTTCCGGCATACGATGATCGGATAAAACTACTTTAACTTTTTCTTTAGAAATAGCCTCAAGCGCTTCTGAATGTTTTGTTGTTGTAAAAATACCGAAAGGCTCATCCTTAAACAAACGGGTTAAAGAATTCAAGATATTCTGTTCATCATCCAAAATAACGACATTTATTTCTTTCATCATCTCTCCGATAAACTATTCTAAAATAATGTTACCCTTATCATCTCTCTTGACACTCGTAATCCCCGGATATTGTCTCTCGAATTTTTCTATATACTCATCGCGTTTTTTTATTTCATTCAATAACTTCCTATTTTCAGCTAAAACTTTTTTATGTGCTAAAGCTAATTTCACTGTCACCCGCAAATCATCATTATCCCATGGTTTTAAAATAAATTTATAAAGAATAGATTTATTTATAGCATCTATTGCCATATTAAGGTCGGCATTACCTGTAAGCAATATATTGATTATTTCGGGATATTTCTCCGAAATTTTATTTAAAAAATCCATACCATTCATTCCAAACATCTTATAATCACAAATAATAAGATCCGGCTTTTCTTTGAGAACAATCTCTTCTGCAAGCTCTGCGCTTATGGTACCTATAATGTTATAATTATCTTCATGTAAGACTCTTTTAAGAGAATTTATAACATTCTCGTCATCATCAACTAATAAAATTTTATAATCGGCCATTCATACCTCCTCGATTAAACATCACGCTTATTAGTATCTCCACCGGTTAAACCGGAATAATAACAGTAAACTTAGTGCCCTTGCCCACCGTGCTGTCCACGGTTATATGTCCCTTATGTGCTTTTATAATATCATAGCTTAAGCTCAAACCCAGGCCTGTTCCTACACCAGATTTTTTGGTAGTAAAAAACGGTTCAAATATATTTTTAGCTATTTCAGGCGACATACCTCTGCCAGTATCAATAACATCTACATAAACATTTCTGTCTTTAATATGAGTTCTTACTGTGATCTTACCTCTATTATCCATTGCCTGCACGGCGTTTGTCAATAAATTAATGAATACCTGGCCCAATTGCTGAGGGTTACATTCTATTTTAGGAATATCGCCATATTCCTTCTCAAGTTCGGCTTTATATTTTATTTCGTTCCAAACAATATTTATTACACCATCGATTACTTTATTAATATCTTCCATCGTCTTAACTTTTTCGTCACGCCGAGAAAAAGTCTTTAAATCCATAACTATCTTTTTTATTCTATCAAGCCCGTCCTGCGATTCTTTTAAAAGATTATGGATATCTTTCATAATATACTGAATATCTAATTCATCTTCTATATGTGCTATCTGCTCCTCTATCCTCTGCGCCTCTGCAACATCGCCGTTTTTGACCGAAGTCTGCAAAGAATCTAACTCTATCAAAATACGCTCAAGTGACCTTACATACTTATCGAGCGTAGAAAGATTGCTATTAACAAATCCCAAAGGATTATTTATTTCATGTGCTACACCTGCCGAAAGCTGGCCGATTGAAGCTAATTTCTCAGACTGTATGAGCTGGTTCTGCGCTCTCTTCAGTTCGTCATTTGCCTCTTTAATATCGGCAAACATATTTTTAATAGCCCGCTCATTATCGGCCAAATATTTATTCGTAACACGCATCTCAATATTCTTTTTTTCGAGCTCTTCCTGGGTCTCTTTGTGTTTATCGATTTCTTTATATAGATTTTCTATTGATGTAGTACTATTCCGTAAGTGGTTAAGCATAGAATTGAAGGCTCTGCCCAAATCACCGATTTCATCTTTGGCTGAAACATCTACGTCTTTGCTTAAATCTCCCTTAGCAATTTGAAGCGCGGCTTTATTTAAAACTAATATAGGTTTTACTATAGTTTTAGCTACAAACAACGCAACAAAAATACCTATAGCCATAATAAAAAAAACTATCGCCACCTGGCGGCTAACAACCCTAAAGACAAGTTCTTCTAACGCAGTTTTATTTTTTATCAACATTTTCTGTATACCGTCTAATAAATACCTGACACTTTTTTTAACTTTATTTATCTGGTCATACACCAAAATGACCTGTGTATTTACTTCCCGGCTTGTCGAAAGCATGTAATTAATTTTACCCACGCCTTCTATCATTTTCTTAAGATCAGAAAAGTTATCTTCACATTCCCCAAGTCCCGTCACCCCATAAGCACCCAGGTCCTGACTCAACCTTTTTATTCTAGTTTCCATATTCTCAATTTCATTAAACGCCTCTTCATAATAAGTCAAATAACGAAACTCAAAAAAATTATCTATTTTAGACTCCAATGTCTCAAGTGATATAGACATCTCATAAAGAGAGCTCGCCTGATTATTATAAAATATAGCCTGTCTTGAAATATTACGCAAAGAAGAGATGTTCAGATAATCAAAAAATCCTACCAAGCCGAAAAGAATAAGTATAACAATAAATCCGAAAAAAAATTTTTTAAATATAGAGTTGAAAAATATTTTCTGTATAAACATTGTTCTCGCTAAAAAATTATCTCCGCTTGTTTCAATAATCTCGGCCTCAAAACGACTCCTAATTTATCGGCTATATTAATATTCAGATAAACTTTGCCGTTCTTATTACGTACTATCGGTATATCTTTCGGATCTTCACCATTTAAAATGCGCAACGCCGTTTGAGCCGCGTATTCGCCCTGTTCTTCCCCCTCTTTGGCTAAAGTCATTAAAACATATTTTGCCATCCAATCAAGCACAGAGCCTGTAGGTATAAAGGTATTCTCTTTAACAAAAACCTCAGCTTCAACAGCATCCCAGCCTTCAACTCCCGCGTCATTATATACAATAAGTATATCAACCTCATTTTGCATCTTTAAAAAATATCTTTTCCACTCTGAAAATGTTTTAGCATACATTTCAGTTAAAGTGATATGAAATATTTTTTTATAACTTTCGGCTTCTTTCCGATCGGTCAGGACATCCCCTCCCAAAAAACCTATGCGGTTGCCTTTTGAATAATTCAATAATTCCTCTATCAATTTGGATATTAACGATACCTCCACCATCCCCGTAGCATTTGAATAAGGATAACCATACACCGTCTCATCCCAATTAACACCGCAAAAAACTATAGGCAGATCAATATCCTTATAATACGGCTCAATTAAATATTTTGAAGCATTATCATCTGCCGCGATGATCAGATCGGGTTTATATTTTTTTATCATATCATTAGCTAAAATAGCCGCCTGTTTTTTGAATTCTTCAGAAATATTTCTTTTAGTATCCATTCTGTATATCCGCAGTTCAACGCCCGAACCTTTGAGGCCGTCAACAACGCCGGAAATAACACTATCGCTCCATTCATATCCCTCATGATAAGAATCAATACAAAGCACCTTTTTGCCCTCAAAGTCATCTGCATACACAAAAAACGTATTAAATAAAATAAAACTTAAAACAAAAAATCTTGACCATCTGATTTGTTGAAACAAATTTCTATTGTCTAAAAACCGCGTTTTCCCGCACACGCTAAATGTCACACAAAGTCTAGAATATAGACTCACACAATATCGAAAAATAAAAATTTTATTATTTATGAATAAATAACAAAGATCTTTTAGTTTTATCATAATACCTTAGTCTTTTTAGCTAATAAGACATTCCGCTGTCCCACAGCATATGGGTCTCACTGCCGCCTTCTGTATATTCCAGCCTGCCTTTAGCAAGATCTAGAAAAACCGATCGTCTCAATACCCCGCCCAACGCTCTTTTCCTTACCTCAATCCTTCTTTTTTTTAATATCTGTTCTACAGATATTATGTTCTCTTTGGCTATATCATCATCCTTTTGCAGCAAAACGTTCGCGCCACCGACTAAACATACAACCAAATCATCGGCCATAGCACCACGCGCGGCGGTTTTATTGAACATTTCCTCTATAGCATCATGGGCATATATTATTTTAGAACCTTTATAATAAGAAGGCGCTTTACCCGGCAACAATATATGGGCCATTGCAGCTACCAATTTTTCATAAGAAAAAGCTATTACAACAATACATGAACCTATGGCCATAGCCCGCAGAGATAATTCTCCCGAAATAACTCTTACCTCGCCCGTATCAACATCTATAATAGAACCCATTGACAATCTATCCTGATAATTAAACTATTTAATCTTTCCTGTCATCTATATGATAACGCAAATCTCTCCCCAACGCCTGTAAAAGAGAATTTATTTCTTTTTTTAACTCTATCATCTTTAACTCTCTTCCAACAGTTATCTTATGAAAAGATTCCAGATCTTCCAGTTTTCTTTTCAACAACTGTTCCGATAGCCTCAACTTCTCCTCACCCGCGACAAGCTGCTGGTTAGTAGCTCTAAGCTGCTGCTCGTTTGCTCTTAACTGCTGATTTACCGCTCTTATTTGTTTTTCATTTGAATCTATTTCTTTTGACATATTATTAAAAGCAGTAATAAGTTTGCCTATATCATCTTCATCCTCACCCTGTATTCTATAAGTAAAATCTCCTTTGGCTATTTTATTGGCACCCTCAACAAGATCGTTAAGCGGCCGGCTTAACGCACGTGCCGTAAAAAATGCTATGATAAAACTGGCAATACATCCGAAGAAAACAACAAGTACAGATGAATTATGGCTGTTCACAATAACTTTATCCATCTTTTCACGATAACTTTTTATATCGTTTAAGGCCATATCCATCCACAAATGTAAAGCTTTTTCCATTTCAGCCAAAGAATCATAAGCTATCTGCTCCATCTCAAAAGTCGAAGCCCCCGAATAATCATACTCGGTTTCATGAAAATACCCGACAAATGCCGCCTTAAAACGCTTTGCCATCTTAATAAAATCATTTATTAATTCTTTATTCTCGGCCGGATTTTTCTTCTCAAATTCCTGCGCTATCAATACACTTCGATTTATAAGTTTAATATTATTATTTTTATTAAAACCGTTCTCTTTATCTTTAGCATAAAGCCTAAAATTTTCTTTGACTTCACTCACTATCTTATTGACCTCTATCACGCTTTCGAAAAACGTTATTTCTTCCGACATACCACGGTTATAATCGGATATCTTCACAATTATCATTGATGGTATTAACCCTACGGCAATAATAATTATAAACAAAAGAGCAAAACCTATATTTCGGACTTTATAGAATGTCATACAAACCCTTTACTGAAATAACTATAAAAAATATTATTCCTCAAAACCCAAAGTAAATACTTCAGAAACATCACCCATACCATATAACGGCTGATCGCTTTCCTGATCTACCTCTCTCCCCGCTATTTCATAACGCGATACACCAAAATCATAAGTCTCACCTTTAAAAAACTGGATATCATCTATATTACGCGTAACAAGCGCTCTTTTGAACTCTATGGTCCATACGCCATCAGACCATAAACCTCTGGCTTTGACATCAGCCCGGCTGCCTGAAGGCTCCTGCGGCTCAAAACGCTGAAGCAAGTCTTCGGTATGCTCAACAAATAATGTATTCTTATAAGCCTCTCTGCCTTCATCGCTCATTCGCTGTAAATACATTATATTCCCTGACGGTAATATAATTTCTCTGGAATTTTCACTCTTTAACTTAGAAAATTTCTGGATTTTATCATCTGCATAACCGGACGGATCCGTTCTGCAGGCTTTCCAAAACCATATATCTGCTATATGAGAACTTTCAGAACTTATACTTAAATCCACAGGATGATCTTCCATATTCCATTTAAAAACAAACGTGTCTTCCCGCTCTGTGCCCATAACATACATTTGCTCGGTTTTATCCCAAGTCCATGTTTTATGTTCTCTTGATTCGTCTTTGTCGGGATATTGAACCAAAAAAAATATTTCACGATCGGTATATCCAGCTTTAATTTTTATGTCTATATCCGCAGCCTTGTCATGAGTAATTATTTCGGATGTTTTCTCCCATAAAGGATCTATGTACCCATCTATAACCGGCGGCTGTAAAAACTTTTCAGCTTTAACTATCTGCCCGGCATATATACAATTATATACGTTAGATAAATACAATGTTATTATTAAAATCTTTGTTATTTTGAGCATAATACCCCCTAATAATTAAGTCTAAAACTTTATCTCAAGCTGAGAAACAAACTCTCCGTAACTCTTTTTGCCATCTAAGCCTTCATCTGTCTTATCAATAGTATACTCCGTCTTAAGTTTTATATTTTTATAAACATCCGCTATTAACGCAAACGTAAACTCCTGCCTATCCCATGTAAGTGAGTTCCCTGAAACGGCCTGCGTATCTACATTCAAGCGGCCATATCTAAAAAGAGGTTCTATTGCTGTGAAGAATTTTCTATCAGGGAATTTTATTTTATATGAAGGTTGTACAAACCATGCCGACCGATCCAAATCACCATCCTTAGCTTTTATCGTTTCCACTAATAAATTCAAACCTTTTATGGAGTAACTTAAATTTGCTCCATACCGGTATTGTTTTTTATCGTCGGACCCATACCCTGATATCTTAGACTCTAAGAATGTCTCATCTTCAGGGCTTAATTCTGAAAAATACGAAAAACCCAAAATATCAAATTTACCGGCAGCACCAAGATCTTTTTTTATACCCAACCCGATACCGGCCTCTCCCAGGTCGGAGTACTCTGCCGTACGAAGATCGTCATGAAAAATTTTTAAAGAGGCGTCTTCCGTTGCTGATTTCTCTTGTAACTCATAACCGTTGGTATAAGAAAATCTCCAATAAAACGGCTCCAAATCTCCGCCTAAAAATATACCTGCCGTTTGATCTCTCCAAAAGGCGTTCCCGGCCAAGGGATAACGCTCCGTCTTTCTATCCGGTTCCATAAAACGTTTCTTTATGCCTACCTGCGCAAAACTATCACCCGGCAGATTGTCAAATTGCAAGTAAGCCGATTCCACAGAGCTTGAATCAGAATAAAATTCAAAGTTGCCATAAAAGAATATATCTTCGGTAAAATTTACTTTCGGGCTTAAAACTACCTTGTCCAATTGGAAATGCGCACCATCCTCATTTATTGAGGCATGATTTTTCGTCTTAACAAATTCAAGTTCTACTTCCCCACCGATCTGCCATTTCATACCTCTTAACGATAGAAACTCATTTTTACTGAAGTCCGAAACCTTATTTTCAAGCAAGACAACCCGTTCTTCAATATAAGGTGCCGTTTCTTTCGAACTATTGTCTGCAGATTCTAATTCCTCTATTTTTTTACGCATAGATTCTATTTTTACAGACTGATTATTAATAAGTTCGGCCTGTAATTTAATTTGTCCCTGCATATCTTTTAATTGATTTTTTAATTCCGAAAGATCATCCGAATAGACAAGTTGAAGAAGAAAAAAAACCATCAGCACAAAAAACAAAAAATGCCTGATTATCCCCATTCACACCCCTTTTCGTTTTTTTCATCCCGAAATAATATACACAAAATCTTTAGACAAAAAATGAAAACGTGCTTTAAATACTCCTTCGCCCGTAAAGTGTCCTATAGATTAAAGACCTTAAACAGCGAAGTCTCATTCTTAATATATAATAAAAACGTATTAACAGAGAAATTAAGAATTATTAAATTATTATATCATACTAGTATATATATCAACAGAAAATTAGCTTT
>JAQVMQ010000039.1:0-5440 GCA_028703535.1 Candidatus Omnitrophota bacterium
AGGGCTATTTCGAATGTATTGGCGTATTTTATTTAATGCTTTATCATTGTAAATGATATGGTCGTAAAAGGACCGCTGCCAATTTTTTTTACTGGGGGTATTCTGTAATTTGTTTATTTGTCGGGTTGTTTGATATTTCAAATATCAAATCATATGATTTATTATAGGGGCGTGATTTTCGCGCCTGTTAATAGGATTATTATTGTCATGATTATGAATTGATTGATTAATGATATTATGCGGGCAGCGAGACTCTGCTACTACCATTTGGATTATTGCATAGACGTGATTATAGGCATTATGCTAAAATAGATGAAGTATAAAATAATGTTTTGGATTAATAAAAGTTGGTTGTCGTGATGTGTGATTATATAACGAAATTAGAGAAAGAGTTAGATCATTTATTAAAATATGCCGTGCAGGGGAGCCCGAAAAAGTATGTGTGAAAAAAGGTGTCTGTCCCCATTATTGTTGGAAGTTAAAAATCTGAATGTTTCATTCATAGACGGCAAAAGGGAATTTCCTATTTTACGGGATATAACTTTTTCTTTAGCAAAGGGCGAGAATTTAGGGTTTGTCGGAGAATCGGGCTGTGGGAAAAGTATGACTGCTTATTCTTTGTTAAGGCTTTTGCCTGAAGGTATGAAAATAGTGTCAGGCAGTATTATATATAAAGGTAAGGATATAACAAAATTTACAGAGAAGGAATTGACGGGTTTTCGAGGTAGAGAAATTGCTATGGTCTTCCAAAATCCGTCAATGGCACTTAATCCTGTCTTAACAGTTGGCGAACAGATAATAGAAACAATGCTAAACCATGGAATATCTAGAAGGGAAGCTTTTAAAAAGGCTGTTAGTTTGCTGGATGAATTAAAAATAGCTGAACCTGAAAAAATAGTTAAGGAATATCCGCATATGTTGAGCGGCGGTATGTGCCAGCGTGTAGTTATAGCTATCGCGCTTGCATGCGAACCGGAAATACTTATTGCTGATGAGCCTACGACTGCGCTTGATGTTATTGTCCAGAAAGAAGTATTGGATATTATAAAGAATATCTGTACCAAACGCGGAATGGGGCTTGTTATAGTCAGCCATGATCTTGGTGTTATATCTTATATGGCAGATTCTGTCGGAGTCATGTATTGCGGTAAACTTATTGAGCAGGGTGCTATTAAGGATATTCTTAATAATCCGGCTCATCCGTATACCAAAGGGTTGCTTGCTGCACTTCCTAAACATGGGAAAGAGTTGTTGTGTATTAAGGGTATTGTCCCGAAGTTTTCTGATTGGACGAATAGAGGATGTATGTTTTTTGATAGGTGTGAGTATCATGATGATAAATGTAAAGATGATTTCGGGTATGTTGTTATTGAGCAAGCCCATAGAGCTTTATGCAGAAAAGTAAATGAGATATGAAAATATTTGAATGCAGGAACATAACCAAGACTTTTAATGCGAATAAAGGACTTTCGTCTAATATCAGGTTTATCAAAGCATTGGATGATGTAAGTTTTGAGTTATATCGGTCGGAAGTGCTTGGGGTGATAGGAGAGTCGGGAAGCGGTAAATCTACTTTAGCTAAGATTATAGCCGGACTAATTGGGGGGTATAAAGGCAATTTGATATTTAATAAAGATTTTTTTAGTGCGGGAAGTTTTAGAGACAAACGCCTACGGAGTGAGGTGCAGATAGTTTTTCAGGATCCGCAGGCCTCACTTAACCCGCGTATGAAAGTAGGTGAAGCTATAGCTGAACCTTTGTGTATCAGGGATAAATGGCCAAACAGCAAACTTAGGTTTTTTGCTGAAGAGATGCTTGAAAATGTAGGGTTGATGGCTTCTGATTATAATCGCTATCCGCATGAATTTAGCGGCGGACAGTGTCAGAGAATATGTATAGCGCGTGCGTTGATTCTTAAGCCTAAATTACTGATTTTAGATGAGCCGGTATCGTCATTAGATCTTTCTGTGCAGGCCCAGATTTTAATGCTGCTTAAAAATATAAAAACAAAGTTTGATATGACATATATTTTTGTTAGTCATGATATAAATGTTATTGAGATATTTTGTGATAGACTCATCGTAATGCATAATGGCGAAATTGTTGAACAGGCAAGTGTGGCCGGGATATGTACTAATCCTTCCGTAGAATATACAAAAAATCTGATTGCTTCTGTTTTATCAATTTAGCTTTTAGCTGTCAGGTATTAGGCTTTAGCCAAATTTTATTTTTCTGACAAGGGCAGACTCTGTCTTAAATATACAGAGATAATACCCACTTACTGTCTCGGACGGGAGCTGGATTGTGTTTTGTTTGACACCAAAATGATAGCGTGATATTATAAAAAAAAGAAAGGATAAATAAGAAGATTATGAAGCAAAAATTCGTTCAGAAACTAAAATGGAGCAAGTTGGAATTAATACGAATATTGCTTAACCCTGAACAGGCAGTACTGACTTGTTGTGATTCTGTGATCAGGGGGGAGGTGAATACATTTCCGCCAGTCCAATGCTCTTTATCGCGGTGTACTTGTTCGGGGAATTTTGATTTAAGCAGCTAGTTTTTTATCAAAAAAGTTAAGTGTTTAGTAGTGCATCTATTGTGGATAATGCTGAGTCTGGTGGCGAAGTGTCTTTATGCATGATATATTTAATACTTGAATTTTTGGGCATATAATTGCTAAAAAATAATTTTTTGGTCTAAATTTTATTGAGTTTTATTTATAGCTTTTTAGTGTAAGATTTTGAGAATCTTCAAAAAATTTTTTTCTTCAACGATGTCGAGCATTTATACCTATCTGCCGAAGCTTTTTCTCCGAAAGCGGATTAGCTCATATAAAAGTATACTGTCCATTAACAAAAAATTCGGCGGTGAGGGTTAGTAGGTAATAATTGAATATTCAGTTCCTGGTGCGGTTGAGTGTTATCTGTAGAAAAGGCTGTTTTTCGTGGAAGAAAGCCAATCCTTTTGTTGTTTTAAGAAAGTTAAAGGTATATGTTAAGAACAAAAGATCTTTTAATTTTAAAAAGTCCGATAAGTTTGTTGAGCGAATTCTTTGGGGGATTCTTCAAGTTGACAATTCTGAGCTATCCTATATAATTAATTCTTATGAATTTAGAGAAATTTAATAAAATAAAAGAAAGTTACGGGAATCCGTTCGCGGAGACTTCATTTCATAAATCATTGAACGCCAATGAGATACATGAATCCTTTCAAGAGGATAAGGTCGTCTCGTTTGCCGGCCGGCTTATATCTAAACGTGAGCATGGAAAGTCTGGTTTCGCGCATTTACGTGATCATACGGGTAAGATACAGATGTTTGCTCAGAAAAATACCTTAAATGAAAAATTTGATTTGTTTAAAGATCTTGACGTGGGTGATATTATTGGTGTTAAAGGTAAGCTTTTTTTAACGCGTACAGGCGAACAGACTATTCTTGCAGAAGAGTTGGTCTTGTTATCTAAAATTGTCAGAGTGTTGCCTGAGAAATGGCATGGTCTTAAAGATGTTGAAGTTCGCTACCGTCAGCGTTATCTTGATATGGTAGCTAATCCGCAAGTTGCTGATGTTTTTATTAAACGTTCAAAAATAGTTTGTGCTGTAAGGAAATTTTTTGAAGACAAAGCCTATTTGGAAGTTGAAACGCCTATGCTTCATCATGTAGCGGGTGGTGCCGCGGGCCGGCCGTTTAAAACACATCACAATGCGACAGACAGTGATGTATATTTGCGGATAGCGCCGGAACTTTATCTTAAGCGTCTCTTAGTCGGCGGATTGGAACGGGTTTATGAGATTAACAGAAGTTTCCGTAACGAAGGTGTGTCGACTAAACATAATCCGGAATTTACAATGCTTGAAGCCTACTGTGCTTATCAGAATTTTGAGTATATGATGGACCTTTGTGAAGAATTAGTCTGTTCGCTTGCTGAAGAGTTACATGGGACTTTAAAAATAAATTATCAAGACCGTCAAATAGATTTTACGCGTCCGTGGCAGCGTATATCGTTTGCCGGACTATTTAAAGATGAGTTTGGTGTTGTTGATACAGATACACAGGATGAGGTGTTTGCTAAAGTAGCGCAGAAATTAACTTTGCCTAAAGGGCTTACGCGTACTCAGATCATGAATATTATTGAAGAGTTAATTGAGAAGAAATTCCCTATAGATAAACCGGCGTTTATTACTGATTTTTTTACATGGTCATCACCGTTGTCTAAGGCCAAGAAAGATAATCCTAATGTAGTTGAACGTTTTGAATTATTTATTGCCGGCATGGAACTTGCTAACGCCTATTCTGAACTAAATGATCCTGTTGAACAGGAATCACGTTTTACCAGGCAGTTAGCGGTTGAAGAGGAACTTCCTAAAAAGATCGATACGGATTTTCTTGTCGCTTTGCAGTATGCTATGCCGCCGGCTGCGGGGCTTGGCATAGGGATTGACCGGTTAGTAATGATTTTACTTGATCAGCCTTCGATACGTGATGTTGTTTTGTTTCCGCTGCTTAAACCTTTGAAAGAAAACGACGCGGATACGCAGGATACACATTGCGTTGAATAAAACTTTTATTTCGGTATAATCTTAATATGCTTAAAGAATTATTTTTAGCTAAACGCTATCTATTACGCGGTAAAAGCCGGCATGTGTCTTTTATTGGCCTAATATCTTGTTTTGGTGTTGCTGTAGGGGTTGCTACATTAATTGCGGTTATATCTGTGATGAACGGGTTTGACAAAGACCTTATGGACAGACTGCTTGAATTTAACGATCATATAGTTGTAGAGACGGTTGTACCGGAATATCTTGATACAGTGAAAGATAAACTTTCCGAATGGGATGATGTTGTAAGTGTCTCCAAAGTTTTACAGACGCAGGTTTTCGGAAATTTTCAGGACAGAATATATCCATTGATCGTTAAGGGTATAGATTTTGACAATGATATCGAATGGACAAATTTTTCTAAACATATTGTACGTGATAATAAAAACGCGGGTATATTTATAGGACAGGGTGTAGCTGACCGTTTTTTTGTTAAAGATAAATTAGAATATTATCCGCTTCAAAAGAGACTGCATATTGAAGAGTTTCCCTTGCGGGGAATCTTCAAG
This sequence comes from Candidatus Omnitrophota bacterium, assembly GCA_028703535.1. GTDB lineage: Bacteria > Omnitrophota > Gorgyraeia > Duberdicusellales > 4484-171 > JAQVMQ01. The sequence continues at coordinate 5,109 of JAQVMQ010000039.1, forward strand.
GTCGGGCTTGTCGAGATTGACAGTAACTACATAATAGGCGATATAGATGATATTATGCCTTTATCGCCTAACTATATATTATATTTAGGCGTACGGCTGGACGATCCGCTTAAAGCCGCGCAAATAAAAAAACGTATTGTCGGTAGCATGGGCAGTGGTGTTTTTGTTACTACATGGATTGAGTCTAACAGTGTATTGTTTTCGGCACTGCAGCTTGAAAAGTATGTTATGTTCATTATCTTAAGTTTGATAGTTTTTGTCGCGTGTTTTAATATTTTTGCTACCTTGACTGTCAAAGTTGTTGAAAAGACGAAGGCTATTGGGGTTTTGAA
>JAQVMQ010000039.1:5450-12241 GCA_028703535.1 Candidatus Omnitrophota bacterium
GATCATAAGTGTTATAGGTGTGTTAATAGGCACGGGTATGGGTATAGGTATATGCCTTTTACTTAAAGAAGGCCAGTTCATACAGCTGCCTAAGGAGATTTATTATATTGATTATCTGCCGGTATATTTTAAAGTGATAGATATTATTATTATTGATTCTGCGGCTATTATCTGTGCTTTTCTGTTTAGTTTATTGCCGGCGACACGTGCGGCAGGGCTGTCGGCTTGTGAGGCGTTGAGGTATGAATGATATTATAATAAAACTTGATAATTTGACAAAAACCTATGGTAAAGGCAAGACGTCTGTTTTGGCATTAAACGACGTAAGTCTTGGTGTTGCCAAAAGTGATTTTACGTTTATAGTAGGGCCTTCAGGCTCGGGTAAGTCTACATTGTTGCATTGTATGTGCGGGCTTGAAGAGCCGACAAGTGGGAAATGTTTTTGGACCGGCAGAAATGTCTATGCGATGTCTGATGCCGATCGCGCTATCTATAGGCGCGGTAATATAGGGTTTGTTTTTCAGATGTATAATCTTATAGACGAACTTACCGCGATTGAAAATGTTGTTTTACCGTGTTTCAAAAACTCAAGAAAAGATGCTTTCAAAAAAGGTGTAGAGTTGTTACAATATTTAGGCATAAAAGAACGCATGTTTGATTTTCCGGTACGCTTGAGTGGGGGCGAACGTCAGCGTGTTGCAATTGCCCGCGCGCTGATCAATGACCCTGAAGTTATTTTATGTGATGAGCCTACAGGTAACCTGGATGAAATGGCGTGTAAAAACGTTATGTCGTTACTTAATCGGCTGAATAAAGAAGATAATAAAACCATTATAATGGTTACGCATAATGCGGGGCTGGTTTCGGATAGTTCGAAAATTATGCGAATTGAAAGCGGCGCTGTTATGCAGTGAATTTAATAGTTTTGTTATTTTAACGTTTTATAATATTATGGAGGTGTGTTTATGAAAATATGTTTTAATGGTAAACTTGTCAATAAAGAAGAGGCTAAAGTATCTGTATTTGATCACGGTTATTTATATGGTGACGGTGTTTTTGAAGGTATACGCGCGTATTCGTGTGTTGTTTTTCGGCTGAAAGAGCATATAGACAGGCTTTATGAGTCAGCACATTCTCTTATGCTTAACATTCCGATAACAAAGAAACAGATGATCGCCGATATTATTAAAACACTTAAAGCCAATAAGCTTAAAGATAGTTATATACGGCTGGTTATATCACGCGGTGACGGTGATCTTGGCCTTTCGCCTGCCAAATGTACTAAAGGTCCAAATATTGTAATAATTGCCGATAGTATAACTTTATATCCGAAAGAGTTATACGATAACGGTATGTCGATTATCACTGTACCTACGGTACGTAATGTTTCCGAAGCGGTTAACCCGCAGATAAAATCACTTAATTACCTTAATAATATACTTGCCAAGATCGAAGCGGCGAATTCGGGGTATGAAGAGGCGCTTATGCTTAATAGGGAAGGATATATTGTTGAGTGTACAGGTGACAATATTTTTATGGTCAAAAATGGCATACTTATTACGCCGTTTGCCAGTATGGGCGCGCTTAAAGGTGTAACGCGCGATGCTGTTATGGATATAGCGGCGAAATTGAAGATAAAAGTTGTAGAAAAAGCTTTTACACGGCATGAGATATATAATGCCGATGAGTGTTTTCTTACAGGTACGGCCGCTGAAGTTATACCGGTCGTTAAGATAGATAACCGGGCGATTGCCGAGGCTAAGCCGGGTAAAATTACTAAAGCCATTCTTAAAGAATTTAAGCGGATAACTAAATTGCAGGGCGAGAAATACACAATTTAGTTATAAGTCAACGAAAGCAGAACTTATGTTATGTAGTATATGCAATAAGGCTGAAGCTAGTGTGCATGTTACTGAGGTTATTGACGGTAACACAGTTGAATTACATCTTTGCCAGGACTGTGCTAACGCTAAGTCGGTAGGTAATAATGATAATCTTAAAGTATCCGGCTTTATCGGCGGGATAATCGGTGCCAAAAGCGATAAAATAAAGGCAAAAGAACTTAAATGTTTTATGTGCAATATGACATTCTCACAACTGCAGGATAACGGGCGGTTGGGTTGTGAAAACTGTTATGATGTCTTTAGCGAATACTTAATGCCGTTTATAAAACGCGTACATGGAACGAATAAACATATAGGCAAAGTTCCTGTCAGGTCTAGAGCAATATTTGACAATGAGAAAAGAGTGAAAGAAATGAGAAATGACCTTAAGACAGCGGTTGAACTTGAGGAATACGAGAAAGCTGCTTTTTTGCGTGACGAGATTAAACGGGCAGGTGGCAATGTTTGATAAATTCATTATGCACGAGCAGGGCTGGCTAAGTGGTGACACAACCGAATCAAGTATAGTCTTTTCGTCACGTGTGCGCATAGCAAGAAATCTTAAGGGTCATTTATTCCCCGAGAAATCACGTGTACAGGGTAAATGTAAAGTACTTGATAATGTTGAAAAAGTTTTTTCTGATGTGCCGGCTTTTTCGGGTATGTCGTTTTTGAAGATGGACGAAGTACCGGATATAGATAAGTTATTTCTTGTCGAGCGTCATTTGATAAGCCGCGAACATTCCGGCGACTGTATAGGTAAAGGGCTTATACTCGCGGATAACGAAACAGTCTCAATAATGATAAACGAAGAAGACCATTTGCGTATGCAGCTTATAAGCCCCGGATTTCAGCTCAAAAACAGCTGGACAAAATTATCTGGTATAGACGATGAATTAGGCGAGAAGCTTGATTTTGCTTTTTCCCAAGAGCTGGGCTATATAACGTCTTGCCCGACAAATGTCGGTACGGCGTTAAGAGCTTCATGTATGCTTCATTTACCCGGGTTGGTCTTAACTAAACGTATAACGAAAATACTTGAGTTTTTAGCCAAGATATCTTTTATAACACGCGGGCTTTTTGGTGAGGGCACACACGCGTTAGGCGATTTTTTCCAAATTTCAAATCAAGTAACATTGGGCGTAACTGAAAGTGAGGTTATAGATAATTTGGAAAGTATTGTACGCCAGATATACGCACAGGAGATACAGGCACGTAATATTTTAATGAAACGTGATAATATAAATGTCAGTGATAATGCTTGGCGTGCATTGGGCATTTTAAGATATTCCAGGCTTATAACGACAAAAGAAGCGTTAGGCTGTCTTTCGATGTTGTCTTTAGGGATAGATTTGGGTATAATTAAGGATGTCGATTTTCCTGGTTGTCAGGATATACGGCGGTTGGTTAATAATTTGTTCGTATTGATTCAGCCGGCCCATTTACAAAAAATCGAGGACAGAACACTTAAAGAAAATGAACGTGATTTTATACGGGCAGATTTATTAAGAAAAGCACTTAATTAGTCGTTAGTTGATAGTCTTTCCGCCTCAGCCTAAGGCCGATCCGCCTTAATAATAATTTATTTGTGGCGGAAAAGGCGGACCCGCTTCTATAAGATATGTTAAGGTTGCGGGTAGTCGATAGTTGGAATTGATGTTCCGCCACATTAACATATCGTATTTGGGCGGATTTGCTAAAGCGGAAAAAATAATTAACGAAAAACGAACAGCTGATAGCTAATATTAGGAGGAAAAGAGTATGTTTAACAGATTTACCGAACGTGCCAGAAAAGTACTGGTCATGGCAAAAGAAGAGGCGAAACGTTTTAATCATGATTATATCGGCACAGAACATGTGTTGTTAGGTCTTATCCGTGAAGGTGAAGGGGTCGCATGCGCAGTTTTGCAGAATCTGGGTGTTGAGATTGAACGCATAAAAATAGAAATAGAGAAATTAATCGTTCCCGGCAGTTCAACTGCGGTTTCAGGTGATATACCGTTTACACCGCGTGCTAAAAAAACACTTGAACTGTCAGCTGAAGAAGCGAGAATACTCGGGCATAATTATATAGGCACGGAACATATTCTTCTTGGCCTTATTAAAGAGGGTGAAGGTGTAGCTTCTCAGGTACTGTTTTCTTTCGGTGTGGATCTAAATAAATGTAAAGATGAGGTTATTGCTTTGCTTGGTGGAGCGCAATCTAATCAGCAGATGCCTTCAGCTAATCCTACGTCCAAAACACCGGCACTTGACTCCTTTGGCCGTGATTTGACTAAACTCGCGGCGAATGGTTCGTTAGATCCGGTGATTGGCAGGAAGCTGGAGATAGAACGTATTATACAGATACTATCGCGCCGTACAAAGAATAACCCTGTGTTGCTGGGTGAAGCGGGAGTAGGCAAAACGGCTATTATTGAAGGGCTGGCGCAGTGTATCATTAAAGCAGACGTCCCGGAGATTTTACGTGATAAACGTATAATAGTTTTAGATCTTGCGTTAATGATTGCCGGCACAAAATACCGCGGACAATTTGAAGAACGGATAAAAGCCGTTATGGACGAGATCAAACGTTCAAAAGACGTAATAATATTTGTTGATGAGCTGCACACATTGGTTGGTGCGGGTGCGGCGGAAGGTGCGATTGACGCGTCTAATATTTTAAAACCGGCATTATCGCGTGGAGAGATACAGTGTATAGGCGCAACGACTTTAGACGAATATAGGAAGTATATAGAAAAAGATTCTGCGCTCGAAAGACGCTTCCAGTCTATTTTTGTTGAGCCGAACAGTGTCGCCGAAACAACCGGTATATTAAAAGGCTTGCGTGATAAATATGAAGCGCATCATAGGGTCAAATATACAGAGGACGCGTTAGTTGCGGCAGCTAAGCTGTCTGACAGATATATTTCAGGACGGTTCTTGCCGGATAAAGCTATAGACATTATTGATGAAACCGGTGCGCGCGCGAGGTTGACAGTTTTAACTGCGCCGGCTGAGATAAAGGAGTTGGAAGAAAAACTTGCGGCATTAACATTAGAGAAAGAAGCATTGATCAAACAGCAGGATTTTGAAGCGGCGGCAAAACTTCGTGACGAAGAGCGCGATGTGCGTAACGAGCTTGACGCGTTAAGAAAAGACTGGGTTACCAAACGTGACAATATTGTTCCTGAAGTTACTGAAGAAGATATTGCGCGTGTTATAGCTCAAATGACAGGTGTACCGATATTCAAACTTGAGCAAAAAGATTCTGAGCGGTTGCTCAAAATAGAGGAAGAACTAGGTAAAAATGTTATTGGCCAGGAAGAGGCGATAAAATCTATCGCACGCGCGATACGCCGCGCGCGGGCAGGTATAAAAGAACCGCGCAGGCCTATTGGTTCATTTATATTTTTAGGGCCAACAGGTGTGGGTAAGACGTTATTGGCTCGCGCGTTAACAGAATTTATGTTTGGCAGTGACGAGTCGCTTATACAGCTTGACATGAGCGAATACATGGAAAAATTTAACATTTCAAGACTTATCGGTGCACCTCCGGGTTATGTAGGGTTTGATGAGGGCGGACAGTTGACAGAACGTGTACGCAGAAAGCCTTACGCGGTTGTATTACTCGATGAGCTGGAAAAGGCTCATCCCGATGTGTTTAATATTTTACTGCAGATATTGGAAGAAGGCCGTTTGACGGATTCTTACGGACGGCGAGTAGATTTCAGGAATGTTGTTCTTATTATGACATCTAATGTTGGCGCGAATCTCATAAAAAAACATGGCGCGTTAGGGTTTACGTCACAGGACGCCGAGATTAATTACGAAGATATAAAATCAAAATTATTAGAAGAAGTTAAAAGGAAGTTCAAGCCGGAGCTTCTCAACAGGTTAGATGAGACAATCGTATTTCAGCCTTTGAATAAAGAAGCGTTAGGTAAGATCATTGATGTCGAGATGGCCAATGTCAATAAACGTTTGGCTGATAAAAAACTGGAACTTATTCTGACGCCTGAAGCGAAAGAGTTTTTTATGGAAAAAGGGTTTGACCCGGTATTTGGCGCACGTCCGCTCAAACGTGTTATACAGCGTTTTCTGGAAGATCCGTTAGCTGAAGATCTCATTAAAGGAGAGTTTTCCGGTAAAGACATTAAGCCCGGCGAGACAATAAAAATAACGATTAAACGCAAAGGTGACGAATTGCGCTTTGCGTAGTTTTTCTGTTTTTTGTTTATTTTCCGCAGGGAGATAAGGCTGATATATGACAAATAATATCGCGCGAAACGTGAGGAAATATTTTTTTTATTTTTCTCGTTTTTCGTGTTGTCTTATGGGATTTATCTTCTGCATTTTCAATAGCGTATATTCTTCTACGGGTGTTATGCTTGACTTGCCCAACAGTGTCTTTGAGTTTAACAACCTGACGGTTAAGGATACGGTCATTAACGGACGTGTATCATATAATATTAGTCACAGTGAAGATAAACTTAATATCAGTTTTGAGACGGAAGATTTTTCCATAGGTGATAAGACTTTCGATTGGATAAAGGGACGTATTATCAAAGAGGGCGATATAGTGCGTGTCAGTTTTATTAAGAGCCCGTCATTTGAAATAAGCGGGTTAGTGGATATTAGCCATCGTAAGTACGATTTTGAAATATGGACACAATGGCAGGAACAGCGTGAAAATTCACGCGGGCAAGTGGATGTAAACGCTAAGTTGTGGGGTGATTTCGGCAGTGTTTTTGCCTCCGGCACACTTGAAGCGGTTAACGGGATATATTACGGTAATAGTTATTCGAAAATGATAATAAATTTTTTCGGTAATCCACCCGAACTTGTAATTACTGATTCGCGTGTTGAACTTAAAGACGGCAGTGTGTTTGAAATAGTAGGTAATATGGATATAAGCAGATTTAAAGG
>JAQVMQ010000040.1 GCA_028703535.1 Candidatus Omnitrophota bacterium
TAAGTTTCGGGATAAACTGTATCTTTACATATAAGTCTCAAAAAAGTATAATTAATTATTAGTTTTAATAGTTTTATTTATTAAATTAGATAAGGGGGAATATAATGCATATAGTCGTATGTATCAAACAAGTGCCGGACACAACGGATGTTAAGATCAATCCGGAAACAAATACGCTGGTTCGTGAAGGTGTTCAATCTATTATTAATCCATTTGATCTATATGCCTTGGAAGAGGCTGTAAGGCTTCGTGAGAAATTCTCTGGTAAAGTTACTGTTATAACTATGGGACCGCCTCAGGCAGAAACAGCATTACGCGAAGCTGTTGCTTTGGGTGCGGATGAGGTTATTCTTCTATGTGATAGAGCTTTTGCAGGCGCGGATACTTGGTGTACGAGTTTGGTTTTATCTAAAGCATTAGAAAAAATAAAAGATTATGATTTGATTTTTTGCGGCAAACAGGCGACCGATGGGGACACCGCACAGGTAGGGCCTGGTATAGCTGCACATATAAACTTACCGCAGGCTACTTATGTTAGGCGTGTTGATACAGTGCATCTTGACACGGATCCGAAAATTATAATTGTGGAGAGGCTGGTAGAAGAAGGGTATGAAATGATGGAATTGGAGCTGCCGGCCTTATTGACCGTAGTTAAGGAAATAAATGAGCCGAGAATGCCTTCCTTGCGCGGCAAAATGACTGCTAAAAAGGCAAATGTCATTGTTTGGGGTAACGCTGAGCTTAATATCTCCCATGATATGCTAGGGTTGACGGGTTCGCCTACACAGGTAGTTAAGATATTCACTCCGCCGCAAAAAGCCGGAGGTAGGATTATTCACGGTGAGACAGATGAAGAAATAGTAAATAACTTATTTAAAGAAATGGAAGAATTAATATGAGCTCTATAAAAATATTTTCTGACAAATGTGTAGGTTGTTCGCTTTGTGTTAAAGTGTGTCCGGCAAGTGCTATTACGATACGGGATGCGAAGGCGGTAATAAACCTTGATAAATGTACATTATGCGGGGCCTGTGTTTCAGCGTGTTCATTTAAAGCTATAGAGATAACACGGGTTAAAAAAACTAAAAAAGAAGATTTTTCTGAATATAAAGGTGTTTGGGTATTTGCTGAACAGCGTGATGGTGAAATAGCATCGGTTGTTTATGAACTTTTAGGCAAAGCTCGAAAACTTGCTGATGACCTTAATACGTATGTAGGAGCTGTATTGTTAGGTTATGATGTTGAGAGATGCGCAAAAGAGCTTATTGCTCGCGGTGCGGATAAAGTTTTCCTTGCTGATAGTGAAATTTTTGAACATTATATAGCTGAGAATTATACAAATGCTATTTGTAAGTTAGTCAAAAAACATAAGCCTGAGATTATCTTAGCCGGTGCGACAACTACAGGTAGAAGTTTGGTTTCGAGGATAGCTGTTAATGTCTATGCAGGACTTACCGCTGATTGTACGGGGTTGGATATAGATAAAGATAAAAAAATACTTGTTCAGACACGCCCGGCTTTTGGCGGCAATATAATGGCGCAGATAATCTCGCCTGACCATCGGCCACAGATGGCAACTGTGCGTCATAAAGTTATGCCTGAGGCACAGCCTGACGCATCACGTAAAGGTGAAGTTATAAAAGAGAGTTTTTCTGGTGATGTCGTTGATTTGCGTGTCAAATTCTTGGATTTTGTCAAGGAAGCAACAAATATGATAAATATTGCTGAGGCTGATATTATTGTTACCGGCGGCCGCGGGTTGGGTGACAGTAAGAATTTTAATATATTGGAAGAGTTGGCGGATGCCTTGAATGGTGCGGTAGGCGCGTCCCGTGCTGCGGTTGATGCAGGGTGGATACCTTATTCTCATCAGGTTGGACAAACCGGCCGTACGGTATGTCCTAAAATATATATTGCGTGTGGTGTTTCAGGGCAAATACAGCATCTTGTAGGTATGCAATCGTCAAAAACTATTATTGCCATTAATAAAGATCCTGATGCTCCGATTTTTAAAGTCGCTAATTTGGGAGTAGTAGGAGACCTGTTTACTATTGTTCCGTTATTGACTAAAGCGATAAAGCAGAGTAGAAAATAGTGTATTTAGAGCGATTAGAAATTTTTGGTTTTAAATCTTTTCCGGAAAAAACTTCACTTAAATTTGAACCGGGCATTACGGTTGTTGTTGGCCCTAACGGTTGTGGTAAAAGTAACATTTTAGATGCTGTGCGTTGGAGTTTGGGCGAACAAAGTCCCAAATCTTTACGTGGTACTAAGATGGAAGACATAATCTTCAATGGCACGGATAAGCATGCGCCTTTGAATTATGCTGAAGTATCGTTAGTCTTTGATAATGAAGATAAATATTTACCTATAGATTATAAGGAAGTTGCTGTAACGAGAAGATTATACCGGTCAGGTGAGAGTCAGTATTTTATAAATAAGAACCAGGTACGCTTAAAGGACGTACAGGAACTTTTTATGGGTACCGGAATAGGGGAATCGACGTATTCTTTTGTTGAACAGGGTAAAATCGAGATTTTCCTTGGATATAAGCCCGAAGAGAAACGTTTAATCTTTGATGAGGCTAGCGGGATAATTAAATATAAAGAACGCAAACGTGAGACTATGCGTCGATTGAAAGAAACTGATGAAAACCTTATCAGATTAGAGGATATAATGTCGGAAGTGAGACGGCAGATCCGATATCTTGAACGTCAGGTAGAAAAAGCAAAAAAATATAAAGAAGTAGAAGAAAAATTGGTTGAAATTGAACAGCAGGTAGCGACCATAAATATAACAAAACTGGATAATAATATATCCAGTTTATCTGCGGTGTTGGATGAACTTTCGTCTAAAAATTGTGAATATGAATCTGCTGTTTTGGATATGGCTCGATCTGAGAAGGATAACGATGATGAATTGGCCCGTTTACGCAGTGCGATAGAAGAAGTTACAAACCGTATAGTAACAGCGCGAGCGCTTAAAGATACCGGGATGGCGAAAATTAACGGATGTCAACAGCGTGCACGCCAGCTTGAAGAACGTAACGTGGCGATTGATATGTCTAAGGAGAGTCTTTCGCAACGTTTGGCCCTGCAGCAGGAGCGTATTTTAAGCGAACAGCAGCGTCTTGAGGATTTTCAATCTAAGGTCGATACTATAAGTATTGAGCTCAAATCTTTACGTGATAAAAAAGAGACCTTGACCAATGATGTTGAGGACGCTAAACGCAAGATTCGTAGGGATAAAGAAGATATACTTAAATATGAAACGGAGAAAGTTAATTCGCATAATTCTCTGATCGAAATACAAACACACATTTCTTCATTATTAAAACGTAAACAACGGCTTGTACTTGATAAAGGTAAGCTTGAAGCTTTCTTGAGTGAAAGTGAACAAAAACTTTCGGGTGTAACCGAAGAAGTCGTAAGATTAGAGAAAGTCTTGAGTGAATTGAATACACGTAAAGCTGAGTTATCTGCGCAGGAGAAAGAGGTTTTTACAGAGCGTGAAAAGCTTACGGGTATGTTGCTTGAGAAAGAAAAAGAATTTGTTGAGTTAAAGTCGTGTTATGAGTTTCTTCGTGATCTAAGGTCTAAATATGAAACTTTTTCGATGAAGCGTAAGGTTACTTTGATATTTGACGAAGAACCTAAGAATATTAATAAGTTAATAATATCGCTTAAGAACGCGGCCATAACGCAGGAGGGTGCAGTTTATAAAACGGTGCTTGATGCTAAGATAGTTTCTTTAGAGGAGCATGAGCTTGAGCTCAAGATGGAGACTGTCACCAAGGAAATATCTGAAATAAAATCCGGCATGGAAGAAGTTGAACGGCTTAAAGAAGAAGTTTCTTCTAAAATGCTGATGGAAGTTAACAGGATAGACGAGGAAAAAAAGAAATACCATGAAAGAACAGCCGAACGTGATAATTTAGTTTCTGAGTGTGCTCGTGTACGTGAAGAGTTTGAGATATTGAATGATGATATGCGAACAGCCTTAAACGAAATAGAGGAATTGACGCAACAGCAGACTAAAATGCAGGATAGTATCAATGCTTGTGAAGAACGGCTTGCGATTATGCATCATGATTTGTCAAAAAATCAGGAGAAAGTTAATTCGTCTATTGAGGAAATAACAATAACAGATATTGAGATAGTTAAGAAAGAAGAACAACACCAATCTCTTTATAAAGAAAAAGAAAGTATGTTGTCGAAAGTTGAACTTTTGGAGGAAGAAAAAATAAGTCTTTCTGCAAGAGTCCAAGAGATGAACAGCGAAAAGATGAATAATGAGACTAAGATTGTTGAACTTGAACAGGAAGTAGAACATATAAAAGAGGGCATAGAGCAAGCAGTAAAAGATAGTGATATGCTTGATAATGAAAAAGCTGTCTTGCGGGCGAAAGAAACAGAGTTTTTGACAAAGCAAAATGTATTACGAAAGGACCAGCAAAAGCTGTCTTTAGAAAATGAGGAAATTAAGACAAACATATATAATAAGAAAATTGAAATACAAAGTATTGAATATGAAAAAACAAAAATAACCGATTATCTTTTACAGGTTTACGATATTGCTTTTACCGCATTAGCGCAATTACCTGAGGATGTGAATTTAGGCGAGTTGAACCAGGAGAAAGAAAAACTTATCAAAAGGAAAAAGTCTTTAGGCGAGGTCAATCTTGTCGCTATAGAAGAATTCGAAGAATTGAAAAAACGTGATGATTTTCTTAATAAAGAAAAAGATGATTTGGTTTTTTCGAGAGAAAATCTTAAGAAAGCGATACAGAAGATCAATCGAACCTCTAAAGAGATATTTATGGATGCGTTTACTAAGATAGAAGAAGCGTTTAAAGATAATTTTCGTTTTCTTTTCGGCGGTGGCCGCGCACAGATCATATTATTAGATAAGGATAATGTCTTAGAATCAGGTGTTGAAATTGAAGTTCAGCCTCCGGGTAAGAAATTACAGAATGTTTCGCTTCTCTCAGGGGGTGAGAAAGCTCTGACAGCTATATCATTAATATTTGCCATATTTAAAGTTCGTCCATCGCCCCTTTGTGTTTTAGATGAGATAGATGCACCTTTAGATGAGGCCAATGTTGACAGATTTAATTATATTCTTAAAGAATTCTCTAATTTCTCACAGTTTTTGATTATCACGCATAACAAAAAAACTATGAGTAACGCTACGTGTCTTTACGGTGTAACAATGCAGGAAAAGGGCGTATCTAAGCTTGTATCTGTTAAATTAGCCAGAGAAGAAGCCGCTTCTGTATAGTTTTATCGGATTATTGGTTTGATGCCTTAAATCGAACATTTGACTTTTATTTCAGCAAAAGTATAATAATGTAATTTACAGTTTTTCTGTTCATAAATAATTGTGGCGATTATTTTTAATATTATAGGTTTTGTAGCCTGAATATTAGATATATCGTCAGATATTTATGATTAATCCGGATTGATTGTAAATGCTTTATCGAGGGTTAAATGGACGAGCAGATTAAAAGACTTCAACAGGATCTAGAAAAAAGTCGGGCGCAACTGTATATGTTTTATGAGCTGACTAAAGCTATGCGTACGACCCTTCGTTTAGGTGAGATTGTTTATATCATTCTTACTGGATTGACTTCACATTCAGGGCTGACGTTTAATAGGGCAATGCTTTTCTTAGTGGATAAGAGCAACACGAAAATAAACGGTTTTATGGGGCTTGGGCCTATGGATGGTTCTGAGGCCACTAATATTTGGACGACTATAAAAAATCAGAGGATGGATCTTTATTCTTTAATAAAAGCATATAAGTATATAAGTGAGCATGGTAAACCGCGTTTTATGGAATTTATACAGTCGTTATCGTTTGATTTTGATAAAAGCACGGGTTTTCTCTATGATGCTATGACAAACAATGGGGTCTTACACATTGATAAAGAACAGTCCAAGCGGTTGGAAAAAGATGTTTTGATAAAAAAATTGGATTTATATAATTTTGTAACTTATCCGGTGTGGATAAAGAATTTTTCCAGAGGATTAATTATTGCCGATAACTATTTTACCGATAAGCCGATAACACCCTCTGATATCGAACTTTTTACCATGTTTTGTGAACAGGCGCACGGCGCGATACAAAACTGTCAGTCTTTTGAGCGGACATTACATCAGTCGCATACCGACCCGTTGACGGGCCTGTGGAATTATGGTTTTTTCCAATACAGGCTTGATGAAGAAGTAGACAATGCTAAATTAAGAGGCACACCTCTTTCGCTTATAATGATCGACCTTGATAACTTTAAAAAATACAATGATACCTATGGACATATTGAAGGAGATAACGCCCTTCAAATTATTGCAGATATTTTCCGCAATACGTGTAGAAAAGAGGATGTTATATGCCGGTATGGCGGCGAGGAGTTTGCTATTGTTCTGCCGCATCAAACAGAACAAACGGCATTTCAGCTTGCAGAGCGTATACGTATAGCTGTCCGTAATTGTCAGCTTAACAATAAAGATTTTACTGTCAGCATAGGTGTGTCCTTTCTTTCGAATGATACGGCCGATAAGCAAAAATTAATAAAAAAAGCAGACGATGCGTTGTATAGAGCGAAGAATGAAGGTAAGGACAGGGTGATTCTGGCCGATCAAATATCTTAAATTTATCTGTTTTAAAAAATAAATTTTATGAATGAAGATATCTATAATTTAGAAAATTATAATTATGAGTTACCTTCAGAACTGATTGCACAAACTCCGATTGATAATCGGACAAGTTCACGTTTATTAGTGTTAGAGCGGCTTTCAAACCGTATATATGAAAGAAAGTTTAATGATATAATAGACCTTCTTAAGAAAGATGATTGTCTGGTTTTGAATAATACTAAAGTTATAAAAGCTAGAATAATTGCGCGTAAATCTACAGGAGCAAAAATAGAAGTTTTTTTAATCAATAAAATTGATGGTGGGATTTGGGAAGTTCTAATTAAACCTGTCAAAAGAATACAGCCGGGCATGTTATTATCTCTTGAAAAGGAAAAGGCTATGTCGGTTGAGATTATAGAAAAGACAAGACAGGGCTGGACTGTGAGATTTGTGCCTGAGGATATTGAAAAACATCTAGATAAAATAGGCATGACCCCGTTACCGCCGTATATAAAAGTACCGCTTAAAGACAGCAGAAAATATCAAACGGTATATGCGCAAAAAGAAGGTGCAGTAGCTGCGCCTACCGCGGGTATGCATTTTGATAATGGATTGTTGGAAGAAATAAAGCAAAAGGGTGTAAATATTGTATATATAACTTTACATTGCGGGTTGGGTACATTTCGGCCTGTAACAGTGAAAAATATTAAAGAACACACTATGCATTCTGAATGGATAGAAGTTGATGGCGAATCGGCAGAAAAAATAAATATTGCAAAGAAAAATAATAACCGTGTAATAGCTGTTGGGACTACGGCTATTCGTACCTTAGAGACTTTAGGTTTCCAAATGCCGTGGGGTTTTGGCGTTAAAGCTTATTCCGGACCAACAAATAAATATATTACACCGGGTTATGAATTTAAAATAGTGGACGCCGTTCTAACTAATTTTCATACACCGTGTTCGACTAATCTTGTACTTATATCCGCTTTTTGCGGATATTCATTTTTAATGCGTGCTTATCAATCTGCAATATCGGGGAAATTTAGGTTTTTTAGTTTCGGCGATGCTATGTTTATAATCTAAAACAGTAGATAGCCTTTAGCCAAAAAAGTTTTAAGAAAGTAAGAAGGGAGGGTCCCATGCAAAAAAAGATAATTATGATAATACCTGCAAACGGATATCGTGATGAAGAGTTAGATATCCCTAGAAAGATATTTGAAGAAAATAATATAAAAGTGACAATCGCCTCTACTAATACTGATATGGCAATGGGCAAGTTAGGCGGCAGGACAAAGCCCGATTTTCTTGTTAAAGAAGTAAATACTGATGATTATGATGCTGTTGTTTTTGTGGGTGGTCCCGGTACTGATGAATATTTTCATAGTAAAGATGCGCATAGAATAGCTAATGAAACGTTTGAGAAAGGCAAACTTTTATGTGCTATATGTATAGCACCTGTTATTCTTGCTAATGCCGGGTTGCTTAAAGGTGTGAATGCTACTGTTTTTCCTTCTGGGGCTAAAGAATTGAAGGATAACGGAGCAGTTTATACGGGTAAAAATGTCAGTGTAGACGGACGTATAATAACTGCAGATGGACCTGCTAGTGCTGAGGCGTTCGCTAATACGATAGTCAAATTCTTGGGTGAATAGAAGCATATATAAATTTTGTAAATTTAAGAAGAAAAACCCGGCATAAAGTATTTTCTATGCCGGGTCAATGTTTTGTTTAAGGTGTAGTGATTGGTGTAGGACGGACAAGATTAAACTCTCCGGAGCTTCCGCCATTTTTACCCATAGTTGTCTGGGGTACAGGTATTTTTCCATTATTCATTTCAGGAGTGCCAAGGTTATAAGCTTTTAATATATATTCGTAATGTTCATCGCCTGGCTTGAATATCCCTTCTGTATAAAGAATATTACCATGTTCATCGCGTTTTCCCGCGGCCATAGGTATTCCTCGTATGGTTCCGTCTGTATCTATACTCGGGATGGGGCGTACAGAGGTTAGGTTAGATGTATCTTCAGGCTCAGCTTGTTTGATTTTACCGGATTTATATGCCTCTGTAAGTTCTTTTTCTCCATCGGATCCGTTCCAAGGTACCATATCCTGGTTACGTATTAATGCTCCGGTTTTAGGAGCAGCTGTCCAGTTACCTCTTTCCCATAAATTTCCGTCCTTATCTCTGTAATATTTGTTTTCGGAAGGTACAGAGATCACCTTACCGTTTTCTAATGTTACCTTATCTTCGGTCTTGCCTTCTGGTACGAAAGTTCTATCTCTTACAGTTTCATCTTGTTGTGCGCCAGGTTTTTTGTCTGACGGGCTTGGGCTTGCAGGTTCTATGGATCTAGGTTTTACAGTTTCTTGGGTTGACCTGTCTGAAGGGCTTGGGCTTGCAGTTTCTATAGATTTAGCTCTTGCTGTTTCTTGTGCCGGCCTGTCTGAAGGGCTTGGGCTGGAAATATTATTTGTTTCAGGTTCTAATATATTTTCTATATGGTTTTCAGATAGTTCTAGGAACTTTTCTGTATAAAATCCGCCGGCTCTTTTCTGTGCGCCGATTATTAATTCTGGTCTGCCCAGTTCACGTCGATGTCTTGCTATGGCAGGGAACAGACCGGATTTTTTCGGTACCCATTGTTTTTCGGTGATCAAGTTTTTACCGTCCAACAAATTGCTTTTAGCAGTTTCTGAAGCAGCAATTTTTGCTTTAAAAACATTAGAATTTGCATCTTTAAAAGAGTTGTTAAACGCAGATACATTATCGGCGAAAGTATTTTTAAAAGCTTTATTGAAAGCATTATCCTGCGTTTTTACTTCTTTATAAAAAGTATTCATATTTGCGTTTTGGAAACTTGTGCCGCTTGCGTTTACCAGGCCATCAAATTTGTTATTGTAGGCATTTTTGAACGAGTTTTCTAAAGCAGTTATGTTGTTTGCGAATTTATTGAATTTGGCTGCTTCAAAAGCATTGTCTCTGGCATAAACATCGGCTTTAAAAATATTGGTATTGGCATTTAAAAATGAATTATTTCGGGCGGTAATATCTTTATAAAAAGTATTTGATTTTGCGTTTTCAAAGCTGGAATTATTAGCTATTACGAAACCCTTAAACTCATTATGATAAGCGTTCTTGAAAGAATTTCCCGATGAGATTACGCTATCATTGAAAGTATTGAATTTGGCGGATTCGAAAGAATTATCGCAACTGTTGACTTTGGATTGAAAAATATTATTGTTCGCGTTCGCAAAAGAATTTTTTGCGGAATAAATATCATTCCGGAAAGTGTTTAATCTGGCTTTTTCGAATGCGGAGTCATTTGCGTTAATCAACCCTTTAAATTCATTATGGTACGCATTTTTGAAAGAATTACCTATGGCATTTATAGGGCCGTTAAATGTATTAAATCGCGTATTAGCAAAGGAATGTTCACTTGCTTTGATATCGTTAAAAATATTTTTATATGAGTTAGCGAATGAGTTTCCGGAGGCAGCGAGGCTTTTGTTGAAGACATTGTCGTGTGTGTTATAGAATGAATTACCTGATGCGGTAACAGTCGCGTTGAATGTATTGTTGTAAGAATTTCTAAAAGAATTACCGTTAGTTATTATCGGATTGTTGAAAGTGTTATTGTAATAGTATATGTGGCTTCCGGTATCATTAAGGTTCACGTTTACGGTAGTATTGCTAAAGGCTCCTCGTATATTTTCGCCTATGGTCAAAGATGATTTGTTTGAATCGCTTTGGAGAATGGAGTTTGAAAGATTGAAACTCCCGTTTCCCGTTATTGTCCAGTTTGCGTCGTTTAAAAAATTTACATTAGCGTCGTTAATTGTAAAATTGGCGTTATTGCGTAAAGTCAAAGATAGATCGTTCGCGAAAAAATGTTTTCCTTGTAATGTAAAATTTCCGGTAAGAGTTTCTGTGCCACTTAAAGATATACGTTTATTGCCGTTAAACGCGGCTACTTCAGCCATTATGCCGTTAACCTGTTGAACTTCTGTCCAATGGTTTGAGTTTGGTGTGCGGGCAAGGTATCCGCCGTCTTTCTTCATTACAGCGATGGTTCCTTTCCATTGATTTTCACCTGTATATTGATAGTAAGTCCGAGTATCACCGCTATTTTTATGTATCTGTCCTAAGTCTTTCCATTGTGTGGGTTGTTGTTGTGGCTCGTTTGTGCTTGTTTGTGCCGGATTTTGTGATGAGTACTCTATTTTTGTGGTTGGGGAATCTATGGAAGAGCCGTCCCCAAACATGGTGCCTGCATATAAAACAGGTGTAACCATAAGTTTTTGAGTAATACACAATGCGATTATGACAGAAGTCCTGATAAGATTATTGAATGGATTCCCCATATTTACCTCCCCCAAGGTTTTTGGTATGAAAATCAGCAATGTAAATATAACATTTTTTTGTGTTATTAAGAAAGTGTAAAAGTGGAAAATTTGTAATCGTTTTCTTTTCTTAGATAATTTTTGTTTTAGTGATGAAAGTAGTTGCTATCAAATTATTTTTTGAATTGTTTATTAGTTTATAAAAAGTAGGAGATAGATTTATTGTTATAAATAGCTTAACAACTATTAATTAAAGATTAGCGGCTATTAACGAAAAATTAATTGGTGAGGGGGAAGCCCTTAGGATATTTTGTATAATTTTTTGAAAATCGAAAGTCGATATTTGACCGTAATTGAGTATTTATCTAATTTCTATTATCTATTTTCGATTACTCTATTATGGCCTAATTTCAACCCGGGGACAACCCAACCAATTCCAACCCGGGGATGGAACAAGAATAATCCTTATTTTTCAACACATCACCAATTCCATCCCTGGGATGGAATTGGTGGTTCAAATTATAAGTAAATCACATAATTTTTGTTTGTTATAGTGTATTTAATTTCAAAAATCAATTCCACTGAGTGGTTGGGATTAACGGTTAAATGCAGGTAATTAATTATAGGGTTATTTTTGAGGATATTTATAGATATTTTTCCTAAAAAAAGATTTTTTTATTTTGTTTTTTCTGAAAACTTATTGTTAGTGGCTAATAGCTTTTTACAAACTTTTAGATTTGCGAATAGAAAAGTTGTTTACTACTTTTTGAACAATAGAATAAAAGCGGAAAATAATTAGTTTATAAGTTATAGTCTTATTTTATAGCGAAAATTGTCTTGAAATTAAATGTTACTATCGACTAAAAACTATTAACTAATGACTAGATTGGTGGCGGGGAACCCCTTGGCAATATTCTTAAGAATGAGAGTTGAGATTTTCAGATAGAAGGTGGTGCGAGGGAGGGGACTTTTCGCCTCAGCCTAAGGCCGATCCGCCTTAATTATATTTTATTTGTGGCGTAAGAGGCGGACCCGCCTAAATATAAGTGTTTCGTGGCGGGGAACCCCTTGGCAATATTTTTAAGTGTGAGAGTTGAGATTTTCAGATAAAAGATGGTGCGAGGGAGGGGACTTTCCGCCAAAGGCGGACCCGCCTAAATATAAGTGTATCGTGGCGGGGAACCCCTTGGCAATATTC
>JAQVMQ010000005.1 GCA_028703535.1 Candidatus Omnitrophota bacterium
GTATTGGCACGCGGTATATCTATACCAGACTCGACTATCGCAGTTGAAAGTAAACAATCTATGTCGCCGTTAATAAAAGAAAGCATGATTTTTTCTATCTCGTGTGTATTCATGCGCCCGTGTATCGCCGCTAAACGTATGCTTGCCGACAAATTACGTCTTATAGCTTTCTCGATCTTACCTAGCGGTTCGATCCTATTATGTACAAAAAAGACCTGTCCGTTACGGGCATATTCTTTTTCAATTACCTTAGCCAATTCTTTAGGGTCATATTTAACAATTTCAGTTTTAACCGATAATCTCTCACGAGGAGGTGTCTTTATCATTGATATATTACGTATACCGATAAGTCCCATATGCAATGTTCGCGGTATAGGTGTGGCACTTAACAATAAAACGTCGATTCCCACCTTCATACTTTTTATACGTTCCTTATACGCAACACCAAATTTATGTTCCTCATCTATAACAAGAAGCCCAAGATCTTTAAAGGTAACATCGCCTGAGACAATACGATGTGTCCCGACTACTATATCAATTTTGCCCTCTTTTAATTCTTTGATTATGTTAAGCTGCTGTCTATGCGTCTTAAAGCGTGACAACATCTCGACCTTAATCGGGAAACCGTCCAGACGTTTAACCAGATTGGTATAATGCTGATACGCCAGTATTGTCGTCGGCACAAGAAACGCGACCTGTTTGTTATCCATAACTGCTTTAAACGCTGCGCGCATGGCAACCTCAGTTTTTCCGTATCCGACGTCGCCGCATATTATTCTATCCATGCACTCTTTAGATTCCATATCACATTTTACGGCCTCTATAGCTTTTGCCTGATCAGGCGTTTCAATAAATTCAAACCGTTCCTCAAATTCTTTCTGCCAATCGCTATCTTTAGCATATGCATGACCTCCGATTATACTACGTTGCGCCTGCATCTTTAAAAGTTCGACAGCAAAAAACTTTATTTTCTGAGAAACCCGTTCTTTTATTTTTATCCATTCTTTAGACCCGAGTTTACTCAGTTTCGGAGGTTTAGCAGCAAAACTCATATATTTTTGCAATAAATGAGCATCTTCTTTAGCTATATATACAATGTCACCACCGAGATATTCGACGGTAAAATAATTGTCCTGTTTATCTTTTAGCTTGATATTTTTTATCCCGACAAAACGACCTATCCCATATCGGCTGTGTACAACATAATCACCTTTATTTATCTTTAAAACCGCATCCAGCGGAAAATCTTCACTTGAATATTTATAATGTTTCTTTTTATAAGGTATCAAAATTAAGAATTCATAATCAATAAGTTTATGATGTATAGCCTTATCAAAACTATAAATCGAACTTACCATATCAAATTCCCACTCTACACGCACAGGATAAGCAAAGTTTACCGGAAAGATCTCAAACGTATCGCCTCTAACGGAAAAATCTCCCTCACCAAAAACATTGTCATGTCTGGAATATCCCCGATTAGAAACTTCGGATATTACTTCTTCGATAGTTATATCCTTGTTTTTATATAATTTAAAAGTAGAAAAAACCTTATTAGCCATAATTTATGTATTATACCGTAGAAATATAAATTAATAAACGAGCCAGATTACCTATAGGAATATTATTTTCTGCGGTTAAACAGCAGACCTACCGGGCATGCGATATAAATAGATGAATAGGTGCCGACAATAAAACCGACAAGAAGAGTAAACACGAAACCCTGTAAGGCTTCACCGCCAATCAGATACATTACAAAAACGACCATTATAGTGGTCAATGAAGTTATGACTGTACGCGAAAGCGTACTGTTGATCGCGGTATTGATAACCTCCTTAAGCGATGAGCCCTGCATACGCGGAGTCAATTCACGAATACGGTCATAGATAACTATTGTATCGTTGATAGAATAACCAGCTATTGTTAATAAAGCCGTAACGGTAAGTAGGTTGATCTCATATCCTGCAAAAGACAGAACACCAAGCGTAATAACAACATCATGAAAAAGTGCTAGTATCGCAGCGAACGCAAAATCAAAATGATGAAATCTAAAACCTACATAAAGTAAGATACCCAATAACGATAAAGCTATTGCCAATAAAGCTTTAAGTTTAAGCGCATTCCCGACAGTAGGCCCGACTGTTGTAACCTTGAGACGCTCGACTTTTTCATACGCAGCGTCAAGAATATTCTCGGTATCTTGGGAAATATCACCTTTACTCTTTACTATCACACCGCCCTCAATATCTTTGAATTCTTGAATAAAGACGTCTGTTATCCCGCTGTCCGAAAAAGTTTTGCGAATATCCTCTATAGGTGTTACAGGTGTGATCTTATATTCCAATATCTGTCCGCCTACAAAATCTACTCCGTACATTTGGTCTTCGCTCTTATAAAAATTAAACATACCTACACATATAGTAATAAGCGATATTGTGACACATATGTCGCGTAACCGCACAAAATTAATATTAGAATTCGGCAAGAGTTTAAGCATAGTCATTTTACTGATATGCATATTCAAAAGAAAGGCAAACAATGTACGCCCTACAAATACTGCTGTAAAGATACTGGCAACTATACCCAACGATAACGTTGTAGCAAAACCTCGTATAGGCCCTGTCCCATATATGAAAAGGAAAACCGTGGCTATCAACGTCGTAAGGTTAGCATCAACTATAGTACGTTTAGCCTGGTCAAAACCGTTTTTAACCGCAAGCGCAAACGGCCGGTTATTCTCAAGTTCTTCGCGTATACGTTCAAATATCAATACATTAGCGTCAACCGCCATGCCTAATGTAAGTATCATACCCGCAATACCCGGTAAAGTAAGTGTCGCATTGAACATATGAAGTCCCGCAAGGACAAACAATAAATTTAAAAAAAGACATACAACTGCCACCAAACCGCCCAAAAGATAATACACGAGCATAAAAAGAACCACCAAAGAGGCGCCAATAACTATTGACATAACACCGCGGTTTATCGAATCAGAGCCGAGCAATGGGCCTACGCTGCGTTCTTCTTCCAAGACTAACGGAACAGGTAATGCTCCGGAATTTAAAATTGATACTAACGCCCGTACTTCTTCAACTACAAAATCGCCGGTAATCTCGGCTTCACCGCTTAAGATAGGCTCGCGTATACCAGGCGCGCTCACGACATTACCGTCAAGAACTATAGCAAGACGTTTATCAACGTTATCACCTGTAACAACAGCAAATTTTTTCGATCCGTCGGCCGTAAACCGCAGTTTAACGGAAGGTACCCCATACTGGTCAAAACCTACAAAAGCTTCGGCCAAATCAGCTCCGACAAGAGCGTTATCGTCAGAAACAAGAAGCGGCATTTCATCCAAATATTTTAACTGATAACCCGGCTGTTCTTCACCTTTAATAGCGCTTGCCGTCATTTCTTTATCAGACTGGACTATCTTAAATTCAAGTTTACCAACGTCTTTTAATTTATCTACTATCTTACGGTCAACAACCCCCGGGACCTGCACCAAAATAGTTTTATCGCCCTGAACAACTATTGACGTTTCTTTTACACCAAAAGAATCAATCCTGTTACGAACTTTTTCTATCGCACCATTTATTGCGTCATTAACTTTATTTTGAGGTATATCGGCAGTATCGGCACGTAAAAGAATATACATACCGCCTTTAAGATCAAGCCCGAGATTTATTGTATCTTTTATAGGCCAAATATAGAACGCGCTGAAAACAACAAGAACACCGATCAATATAAACCTAAAATTTAAATCACCGCGTTTTATCATAATCCTATTTTTCTTTGCGTTTTTTATTTATATAGGAAACAGCAGTTTTATTTATCTCTAGCTTAACCTCATCGCTAACACGTACTATCAGGGTATCGGCCTTAACTGTAACAATCGTACCATGTACACCGCCGACAGTAACGATCTCATCGTTTTTCGCTAGATTATTAAGCATATCCTGATGCTCTTTCTGCTTTTTTTTATGCGGCCTGATAACAAGAAAATACCACACAAAAAACAAAGGAACAAAAAGTATTAAATGTTGCAGTAAATTGGGTTGGCTCTGAGTCATAATATTCTAAGCTGCATTTACTTTTTTATAACGTTTATAAAGCGTTTTAACCGTTTCTGTCGGCTGAGCGCCTTTTTTGACCCAACTGTCATATCCGTCACAGTCAATTTTAAGCATATTAACAGCAGGGCTGTAATATCCAAGTTCCTCAATAAATTTAGAATCACGGGCCTTACGTGCATCCATAACGGCTATTTTGAAATTATGTCTGCCTTTAATAGATTTACCCGGTTTCATTAAGCGAATCTTTACCATTATTGCTCCTCCTTAAAGATTTTTTTGCCATTTAATAATAGACACACTAAGTGTGCTATCAAACATTCAAGCGTTTATTATACACAATAGAGTAACTTTGTGAAGTAAAATCTTTTCAACTAAATAAGCTTACGGTAAAAACAAGTGCGCTCACCCGTATGGCATGCAACACCTACCTGTTCAACTTTGACCACCAACGCGTCTTTATCGCAATCATATAGTATATCCTTAACCTTCTGGACATGCCCGCTTGTCTCGCCTTTACGCCAAAGGACCTGTCTTGAACGTGAATAAAAACAAGTACGTTCCTCTTCCAACGTAATTCCAACAGACTCTCTGTTCATATAACCAAGCATCAGAACTTCATTATTTTCGTAATCCTGAATAATAGCAGGAATAAGCCCGTTTTTGTCATACTTTAACTCATCCAAATTGACTTTCGCTTCAAAACTCATCTTTGTTCCTTTCATTTAAAATGTTATATATTTAGTTTTACCTCTATTTTAAATGACACCGAGCTGTGTGCGAAGTGTCTTTATACTTAAATACCGTTCACGAAACCAGTTTCATCCTTTATATAAAAATATTATCAACTAATAACGAAATTTTACAACCGTACAAACTCACCTTTTTTCTTTAGGTACCTTTTAACCTGCGCTACACTATACTGCCGGTAATGGAATATTGACGCGGCTAAAGCCGCCGTTGCCTTAGTTTTAGAAAAAACATCATAAAAATGATCAAGGTTACCACACCCACCCGACGCTATAACCGGTATCTTAACAGCACTTGATACAGCTTGAGTAAGCGCTATGTCAAACCCGTCTTTTGTGCCATCTGCGTCCATACTGGTAAGAAGTATTTCGCCTGCCCCTAAACTTTCGGCTTTCTTAGCCCATTGCACCACATCCATGCCAGTAGGTATACGTCCGCCATTTAAATAGACCTCCCACCGTTTAGTCATTTCCCGTTTCGTCCTTACCGAACTCACGGGACCAGCTTTATATTTATCAGAAAGTTTCCGGAGCCGTTTCCCGTTCGCCTTGCTCACGGGGCCGGCTGTATACGTTAAATTAAAGTTACCGGAGTCGATAGTCGATAGTTTAGCGTCTATTGCAACCACTATACATTGACTGCCAAAGATTTTAGCGCCCTCTGAAATCAAATTAGGATTTTTAACAGCAGACGTATTAAGCGATACTTTATCTGCCCCTGCTAATAACATCGCTCGAATATCATCAATCGAACGAATACCGCCACCGACAGTAAAAGGCATAAAAACACATTGAGCTACTTTTTTTACAAGATCTTCTACTATATTACGCTTTTGATGGCTTGCTGTAATATCAAGGAACACTAGTTCATCAGCACCTTCACGTTCATAAAAAAGTGCGTTCTCTATAGGGTCTCCCGCGTCTCGTAATTTAACGAAATTAACACCTTTAACTACGCGACCGTTGTTAATATCCAGACATGGGATTATGCGTTTGGCTACCATTGTTCACTCTTGCGACTTTAATAAAATATATAATTATACCGTTGTATTTTAGTACAAAAATCAGAACTTACAAGGAATTTCCGAACTAACACATTAACTGCAATTAGATAATGCTGAATTCGTTTATTTGATTTTGACTTATATAATCGGATATGGTATTCTATACGTACTTTAATTAAATTTAAGGAGAAAATATGAATTCACGCCAATTTAAAATTTATTTTCAGTCAAATTATAAGCCACTTCTACTTTTCGGTTTTATTATTTTTTCCGCATTAGTTATTTTTATCGTTTCTATCATCGCAACATTGAACTTTATTAAAATGGACTCGATCTTCCAACAAAGTATGTGGGCCGGCATGCTGCAGACATTACTTTTAGTCTTTGTTTGGACTGTTACAGGTCTTATACAAACACTACTCTGGGTATACCTTGTTTTTGGAGGCGGCTTTGCACAGTTAACACATAAAAAAATCCTTCCTGAACATGTACAAATACGCTGGTCAGACGTCATCGGCATGACAAGTATAAAGACTGAAGTATGGGAAGCCATAACTTTACTCAAAGAACGCGCACGCATGAAAAGTATGGGCGCACAGCTTATTAAAGGTATTATTTTATTAGGACCCCCCGGATGCGGAAAAACTTATCTGGCAAAAGCCATCGCAACAGAGACCGGCCTGCCCTTTCTTGCAGCCTCAGGCAGTGATTTCGTCGGTATGTTTGTCGGAACAGGTACCGCCACAATAAAAAGCTTATTTAAACGGGCACGTCTCTTTTCTGAGATGTACGGCGGCTGTATAATCTTTATAGATGAGATCGACAGTTTCGCAACCAAACGTATCACTTCACCAACAGGTACAGGCGCAGGTATAGATCATAATGCGACTATTAACCAACTTCTTACGGAAATGGACGGCATAAAAAACGAACAATCTAATATAGTAATAATCGCAGCTACCAACATGAAAGAATCAAACTTAGACGAAGCACTTATGCGGCCCGGCCGGTTCGACAGAAAAATACAGGTACAACGACCTAATTTACAAGAGCGCGAAGATCTCATAAAATACTACCTGAAACCATTACAAACAGCACCTGATGTTAATACCCATGTTTTAGCCAAACAAACGGTTTATATGTCCGCTGCCGAAATCGTAGCGATGGTCCGTGAAGCAT
Organism: Candidatus Omnitrophota bacterium; assembly: GCA_028703535.1. GTDB lineage: Bacteria > Omnitrophota > Gorgyraeia > Duberdicusellales > 4484-171 > JAQVMQ01. The sequence goes on from JAQVMQ010000005.1 coordinate 7,006, forward strand.
CGCTTCTTACAATACGTGACCACAAAACACAAATAGCACAACAACATTTAATGAAAGCCTATGACCGGGTAATTTATGGTATGGAAAGCAATACTTTCCGTAACGATGAAGAAAAAATGCGCACCGCATATCATGAAGCAGGTCATACAATTATTATGGTTCTTGAGGGTCATAACTTTGACGTAGTTAAAGCAACTATAATAGCACGTGGCGGATTTATGGGCTATATGATGCCTGTATTATCGGAAGGACGCAATCCGAACAAAGAAGATATGCTTGCCAATATTGCCTGTTCGTTAGGCGGATATGTGGCCGAAAACCTTGTCTACAATACAAGCTCTTCCGGAGTAAGCGAAGATATGCGCATGGCAGCGTATAGGGCATATTTAATGTCGGCAGCTTACGGACTTGGGCCCAGCGGATTGATCGGTAACTATACAAATCTTGATTCTGAGACTCCATCAGAGTTCAAATCACCCGGAATAATAAAAACAATTGAAGAAGACACTCAAAAAATATTGCAGCAGTGTCTTGAAAAAACCAGGTCCATGCTTACAACCGAACGCGAGCTGTTAGATATAATGGCTAAAAATTTATTTGATAAAGGTGAATTGAATTATGATGAAATAATCAATTTACACAAAACACATGGAAAAATTAAAGTCACTCGTAAAATCGACTAGTTATTTTTTTTTAGCCGCAGCCGTTTTACTTTGCTCTTCCTGTTCTGTAAAACCTACGTATACACGTAAGAACATTTCAGAAGACATAAAAAAACTCTGTAAAAACGAATATGATATCGATGTAACCGTATGGGATAAAAAAAATACCATCTGGATATTCGCCCCCATCGACCTTATCGATGCTAACGGTAAAATCAACCAGACAAAAGACGGACACTGGAACGAAGATGTCATCCGCAAGATGCAGCGTATTTCAACATCTATAAACCGGGTATTCTTGAGTAGCGACCAACGCCCTGATTTCTACTGTCTTATATACTCCAGTACAAAAAACACAGGAATTGACTGGTATCTCATAACGTTCATACCTGACGAAATAAACTACTCTCTGCAACAAAGGAATATACCACTCCTCTCAAGCAGCATACTATTTAAAAAGGTCCCGTCCTTTGTAAATTATACACCACTGGCTTTAAATGACTTATCCGGAGAACATATTCATCCATACGACATAGATATAACAGAATTTTTGGAAATCTTAACGGAACTTTCTTTAACAAATGCTCTTCTAAAAAATACTGACAACAATAAGGACGCCTCGTCATATGAAGAACAATCCGTTTACTCTATATCAGAAATTAAAGCTAACCTTTCCGACCAAACTTTTTTTCTATCATTTGACGTCATACAGAAAAAATTCTCATCGGAAATTCCTCGTGTATTGGAAAAAGTAAAAGAGACTGTTGAGTTCATTGTGAAATCTTATGAGCCCTTTTATCCAATACGCAAAGCCGTCTTAACTGATGTGTTTAACAACAATACAGAAACAATATACTATTCACCAAAATATACCGAACATACATTCTCCACATCCCAAGACTTGATAGAAAACAAATATTCCTTAAAAAAAATATCTCGGGCAGCACGTTTTTTCAACCAAGGACAAATAAAACTTAGTGAAGCAAAATATGATACTGTAATAGAATATTGCGAAAAAGCTCTTAAAGAATATCCTGAACATATTTTATCAAAGACACTGCTCGGCATGGCCTATTGTCAGCTTAACGAACCTGACAAAGCGCTTGATCTTCTGGAGTATGTAAAGCAAAAAGCGCCCAATTATTCGCCTGTATTTTATAATATCGGACTCGCGTACGTGTTAAAAAACGATTACGAAAAAGCAAAAGACGCTTTTCAGGAAGCCATACGTTTAAATGATAACGATATTTTCTCTTACTACCAACTAGCCCTTACCTATTACAATAAAGGCAACTATGAACCTGCCCGTGAATGGGCTGAAAAGATTATCAATTCTTCTTCACCGCTTATAATCCCCTACATAAAAACAAATGCCTATAACATACTAGCCGAAACCTACTCCATAACGAATAATAATGAAATGGCAAATGAATATTACGATAAAATCACCGTACAACCTGCAGAAACGATAGAAGAAAAAAACACACTCGCAAAGGCATATAGAAAAACCGGGAGATTAGAGAAAGCTCTTGAGACTTATAATGAAGTCCTGTTAGAAGTCCCTGAAAATATTGTTGCAAAATACGGCATAGCAGAGACCTACACTCTAATGAGCCGCACGGCAGAAGCCATAGAAAAATACAAAGAATTGGCTCTAGCCGACCCTTCTCAAAGGGAATATATATATCTTGCCATCGCTGATATTTATTACAAAACCGGCGATACAGAAAATTATGTTTCTAATCTTGGACAAACCTTGCTGGTAAACCCCGACAATATGGCTGCCAACTATGCACTAGGCCAATTTTATCTTCACGTAAAAGAATATTCAAAAGCAAGAACATTCTATGAACATATAATAAAGATTTCACCCGACATACCTGACGTATATTACGAGTTAGGTTTAGTGAGTTTTTTTGAAAATGACTTATATAAAGCCAAAGATTTATTGCTCAAGGCAAAAGACCTTTTCATAAAACAAGGACAACACGAAAAAGCCAAAAAAATAGATGATGCTTTAAAAGATATACCTTAGGAAAAGATATATCCTTAAATAGTATCAGCGTCTTGTAAATATTTCAGTATTTTTTGTTTTTCCCGAAACGACCTGCCGGTTATTATTATTGTATAACCGTCGCTTTGATATGAGTTATCTTTATCCTCAATCTTTACCGGCTTGATCTCATACTCACCAGGCTCATCAGCGACCAATGTTATTCTTAAAGTTACCGATAAATTCGGATTATTATCAATACCATAAGTTTGACGCTGTTGCCGCGATATCACCCTGAATCCGTCAAACTCCGGCACAGAGATCTTCGCATCGGCAAAATCACCTACAATCTCAATACTGCAAATAATAGGCTCACCCGTCTCGGCTTGCAGTTTATCTATTGTCATATTTACCGACTCTCCGCAATAGGCCCAAAAAGCTGAAAATAAAAAAACTATAAGAAATATTAAATGTTTATTCACTCGCATATTTTTAATCAACTTTTTTTGCCGCTATATCCGATATCACTTTAGGGTATAATATATGTTCTGACGCGTGTATCTGTTCTTCCAAGTCTTCCAGGCTCATACCATCCTTTATCTCAACTGCTATTTGCTCTATTATCGGGCCGCTATCGATCTCAGGGCTTACATAATGCACGGTAACGCCTGTTATCTTCTCTCCTGACTCATACGCCTTTTTTATAGCATGCATACCTTTAAACTTAGGCAGCAACGAAGGATGTATATTTATAATGCGTCCTTTGAAACGTTCTATAAATTCACTTGAAACTATGCGCATATATCCTGCAAACACTATCAAATCAATATCCGCTTCCGTGATAAAACCGGCAACCGCATGATCAAAATCCTCACGAGCGTTAAAATCTTTAGGATTAATGTAAATATTTTTTATGCCGTATTTATCAGCACGTTGACGCACAAACGAATCTTCCTTATCTGTTATAAGGAACTTTATAAAAGCCTTGAGTCTTTGCTCTTTAACGGCTCTGGCGATAGCTTCAAAATTTGAACCGTTACCCGACGCTAGAACAGCTATATTCAACATACCTTATCCTTTTATTACTTTAATCAATTTAAGTTCAAAGTATTTTCCGCTAGATAAAAGAAATAACTTAACAAAAAAATAATATATACATACAGCAAAAAATGCAATAAAAAAATTAGCTAACGGATACAATGCCCGTAAAAATACCAACATCCCGACAAATAAGACCAATGGAAAGACAAAAATAAGTGCGATCCCGAGAAACTGTTTAATTTCATCAATACCCACAACTACAGTGTCACCTTCGGCTACGTCCAACGCGCCCGAATTGTACACTACAAAGCTCTCCTGACCATCTTTTGAACAGATACTTGAATAACGGCAGCAGGAACACGTTTTATTTTTAGTACACGCGACAATTATCTTATTATCTTCAATTTTTATAACGTTACCTTCTTGAGTAAACATAATTTATTTTTATATATCCGGCTCACGACAACAGCCAAGATTAAACTATATCATATATACATTTGGTAGGACACTTAGACTTGGCTATTTCTATCTTCGACTCATCGCCTTTATAACTCTGATCATAACATGACAGCATGTTTTCTACCTTAAAGGCACCGGGCGCCATTTTCTGGCATATCCCGCAACCTATACAACCTGCAGAACATACCTTTTTAACATTTAACGCGCTATCTTTATTGTTACAACCTACATATACACTCTCAGCACGACGCTCAATAATAGAAAACAATTCCCTTGGACAGCTCTTAACACAAATACCACAGCCCAAACATTTATCTGCATCAATATTTACTCGCCCATCCTTAACCGATATCGCGTTTACAGGACACGCTTTAACACAATCACCGTAGCCTATACAGCCAAAAACACAATCTATTGCGCCCGCAGTAATATTGGCCGCAGAACATGTCAACGGTCCTGAATAATTATTCGATTTCCTTTTATTAATGTCTCCCGCCATACATTTACATACGGCTATTTTACGTATATCACTGTTTTGCCCTGCGTCTAATCCTATTATACATGAGACCTTATCATTAACTACGCCGCCGCCCGGCAAACACCCATTAAAAATATTTCTTTCTTCAACAACTTTCTGAGCATAAGCCTTACAACCACTGAACCCGCACGCCCCGCAGTTTATTCCCGGTAACACGGCTAAGACACGCGCGACATCAGGATCTTCATCAACCTTAAGCTTATTGTTTAAAAAAGCTAGAAGAGCCGCGAAAATAAACCCTAGTCCACCCAATACAATTAAAGATGTACCCATATAAAAACCTTTTTAACCGTTCAATAAACCTGTAAAAGCCAAAAAAACCATTGCAAGCAATCCTGCCGTTATTAAAGTTATCGGAGCACCGCGAAAAACACGCGGCACATCACAAAACTTTAGGTCTTCTCTTATGCCTGCCATAATAAGTAAAACCAAAGAAAAACCCAGCCCGCCCGAAAATCCGAAAACAACCGATTCAATAAACCCATAGTTTCGGCTCACCATAAAAAGTGCAGCACCCAAAATAGCACAATTTGTCGTAATTAACGGTAGATATATGCCCAATGCGTTATATAACATCGGTGAGAATTTACGCACAAACATTTCTACCATCTGGACAAGCGAAGCTATTACCAGAATAAAAACAACATATTGCAAAAAATATAAGTTAAAAGGCACCAGCAATAAATTATATATAAGCCAGCAGATAGTAGTTGAAAGCGTCATGACAAACGTTACAGCCATACCCATACCAAAAGAAGATGCTAACTTACCCGAAACACCAAGAAACGGGCATATCCCCAAAAAATAGGCCAAAACTAAATTATTTATTAAAATTGTCGAAATAAATATAACTAACAACTCTTTCATATTACCTCTGTTCTATCCTGTTCATTAACGCTACCAAAAACCCTAAAGTTAAAAAGGCACCTGCAGGAAGTATCATTATAATTAACGGATCATAACCTGCCGGCAATATTTGGTAACCCAAGATAGTCCTGTTACCCAACAGTTCGCGTATAGAACTTAACAAAAACAAACCCCACGTAAAACCCAACCCCATCCCTAATGCGTCTTTAAGAGATTTTATAACGGGCATCTTAGACGCAAACGCCTCGCAACGCCCCAAAATAATACAATTAACTATTATCAATGGTAGATAAGGCCCTAAATTCTTACTTACATCCGGTATATAGGCTTTAAAAAATATATCTACTAACGTAACAAACGCGGCTATTATAACCGTATATACCGCTATTCGTACCTGCGCCGGTACGACATTTTTCATCAACGAAACTATAAGTGAAGAAAAAAACAATACAAATATAACAGCAGCGCCCATCGACAATCCGTTAACAGCGCTTGTCGTAACCGCCAAAGTAGGACACATACCAAGCAATTGTCTGAAAGTCGGATGTTCATACCATAAACCGCGCGTGAATTCTTTCATTTTATATTTTCCTTAAGTTCTTCTATCCTGTCATTCAATATCCGTACAACCGACCGAGACGAAATAGTCGCGCCGGTTATCGCCTGTACCTCATTTTTATTTGATATTTTATCTTTCAACAATATTATCTGCGGTATAACAGACAGCCCGACAAACTGACCGCGGAAACTGTTCTCTTTTATTTTAGCACCCAATCCCGGTGTTTCGACAGACTCAAGTACAGCCATACCGTTGATTTCACTAATAGCCATGTCAGTTAAAACCATCATCTTTATTGTACCGGCATAACCTTGCCCCTGGGCAATAAACGCATAACCAAAATTATTATCACCGGCATCAAACAATCGATAAACCGCAAGCCCCGAAACGCTAAACTCTTCGTTCCTTACAGCCTGGGGCGCCAAAACACGTATAGCGTCATTTATCGCGTCAATCCCGTTTTGCTCTATTCTCGCAAATGTTATACCTGAGAAATAAGACAAAAGCGCCGAAGACAATAAACATACAACCGTAAGAACAGCAATTATCTTTACAGTTTCTTTCATCTCTCACCGAACCTTTTAGGTTTTGTATATCTGTTTATAAGCGGTGTTAAAGCGTTCATAAAAAGAATGGAAAACATCACACCTTCAGGATATCCGCCCCAATAACGTATTATAATGATAATCAATCCACAGCCTGCCCCGAAAACATATCGTCCTAATTTAGTTACCGGCGATGTCGCCGGGTCGGTCGCCATAAAAAACATCCCCAACAACAGCCCGCCGCTTAACAAGTGAAAAAATAACGACCCGCTTAAAGGATTTATCGTACCCATAATGATAGTAACAGCTAAAACAACTCCAAACATAGTTAAAGGTATACGCCAATCGGCTATCTTACGCAAAAGAAGATAAATACCTCCTATAAGAATACATAAAGCAGATGTCTCACCTATACTGCCGGAAATGTTCCCTAGAAACAAGCTCTTTAAACTTACAAATTGCGAAGAAAATTTATACAAAGCAAGCGGAGTAGCCTTACTTACTACATCAACAGAGAACGGCTCATAAAAAGTCGTCAACATTTTAGGATACGCGATCATCAAAAATAAACGGCCCATAAGTGCGGGGTTGAAAATATTACAGCCTAACCCTCCGAATATATGCTTGACAACCGCAATGGCAAAAACCGTGCCTAAAGTAGCCGCATACCATTTAACGGCCGGCGGCAAAATAAGCGCAAGCAATAAACCTGTAACCACAGCGCTCAAATCTTTTAGGCTTCCGTAGGATGTATTACTCAACGGATTAACGCCCCTCATCTTTAAGACAAGCCATTCAGTAAGAATCGCCGTAATTATACAATTTAAAATTATATAGACCGCCGGTACCCGAAAAAAGAATACCGCTGCAGCAGTAACAGGCAATAACCCCAATATTACGTTTAACATTACCGAACGTGTATCAAGTTTCACGCGTAAATGCGGTGAACTGCTTATATTGTACATTATTTCTTCTCCTTAACAGCATGGTTACGTAAAAATTGCTTACCCATACGTACATAATGTACCACTGGGATCTTCGCCGGACATGAATAAACACAACATCCGCACTCCATACAATCTATTAAATTCATATCTTCAAGCAATTCATATTCACCAGCCTTGACTGCCCGTACAAATTCGTTCGGTAAAAGATTCATGGGACAGACATCAACACATCTTGAACAACTCAAGCAGGGTGTTTCCGGAACTTCAGCTTCGTCATGCGATAAAAAAACAAATCCGCCCGACCCTTTGATTATCGGATAATCCAAACTATCAAGCGCTATACCCATCATCGGACCGCCGCAAATTATTTTCTTCGGTGCGGTCTTGAATTCCAATATATTGGAATCAAAAAGTTCTTTGAGATTTGTCCCTATCGTAACCCAGACATTTTTAGGTTCTTTCAACGCATCCCCGCAAAAAGTAACCAACCGCTCAATGAACGGCTTACCTTTATATACCGCATCATAAACCGCAAGGCACGTACCCACATTATGAACCACACAGCCTACATCCATAGGTAGTCCGCGCGGCGGGACTTTACGTTTAGTTACAATATTTATAAGCTGTTTCTCTCCGCCCTGCGGGTATCCAGCGTTAAGTTCAGCAATCTTTACAAGCGGAAAATCGTATTTACCATTTTCTATAGTTTCTTCAAACAGCTTTATTGCCCGCGGTTTATTCTCAGCTATCCCGAAAATAACCGTCTTAACATCTAACAATTTAGCCAAGATCTCTACACCTTTAAGTATCTCATTAGTATACTCAAGCATAACACGACAATCGGTGGCTAAATACGGTTCGCATTCAGACCCGTTAATTATCAATGTATCTACCGGACTTTTCGGCATAAGCTTAACATGTGTCGGGAATGTCGCACCGCCCATACCGACGATCCCGCTTTCCTTAATAATATTGAGGATCTCTTCCTTACTGAATTTAATAGTATCTTTCGGTTTGAAATTCACTCTAGGTTTAGTATAGTCGGGCCCAATAATAACAGCCTCAGCATGCTTTAAAATCGGATGTTTGGCATACTCCACTTTCAATACTTTACCGGTAACAGGCGAATGGACATTAGCAGAGACAAAACCCGTAGTTTTAGCAATTATTTGGCCGCGTAAAATTTCATCACCGGGTTTAACTATTAATTCTGCCGGACTGCCGAGATGCTGCGACATGAAAACAGTTACTTTATTCGGAGTTAGATACCTTTGGGAAGTTACCGAATGCTGCGGTTCTTTATGTTCATTTAGTTTAATCATTGTTAATATGCTCCATAAACGCCAAACAGAACCCAATTATACCAACGAGAATAAGTGTTGTAAAGGTTCCTGCCAAATCGGCAATAAAAGAAAAGGTAAACATTGATATAAAAAAGCCCATATGCCCTATGAGTTCAATGAAACTGAATATCCTGCCGAGCATATCCCGATCGCTATAGCTGTGTATCATTGCGTTAGCAGCCACAAATACCGGCGCGATTATCATACCCAGGAATCCGGCAAAAAGCATACCTACAGAAATAACAGGATATCTTGGTAAAAAAATTGTAAAAAATATAAGATATAATGACGCGACCATAAGCGCCGAGCTTATTACTTTTCTCGGATTAAATTTATGAGCTATCTTGCCGTATATAACAGACCCTATAAATATCCCTACAGCCAAAGACAAAGTCATAAATCCAAAGTCCTTAGTTACCGACGCAAAAACATTCTGTATAAACTTTATTGATATAAACATCGCACCGGCATACGAAAATAGAAAAAGAAATATACGAAAGGCGTAACGTGTTTCTTTTTGTAACACGACGTATTTTATACTTTCCTTAATGTCGACAAAAACAGATTTCTTAACCGTAACGACAATTTCTTTACCAATATCGAGGATATCATGTGATGAGAATTTCCCGGCAACAGTAATTGGTATAAATATTATCGATATAGCAGAAAGAAAGAAAGTACCGGAATCTATGAAAAAACTTATGTCCGCCCCCCACGTCTCGACTATAACCCCTCCTACTCCTATACCCAGTATAGCGGCTACAGTAGCTGTTATAGAAATAAGCGAATTTGCCGCAAACAGTTCTTTTTTTTCAACTAACTTAGGGACAAGTGCCATCTTGGCAGGAATAAAGAATCTGCCGACACTAAAAGCAAAAAATATCACTATATAGATAAGCGGCATACATTTGGTCCATTCAAAAATTATCGGGATAAGCAAAATTATAATACCGCGAATGAAATCACTTATATACATAGTCTTCCTGTTATCCCATCTATCCACATATACCCCGGCTACAGGGCTGAAAAGAAATACCGGGATAATAGTCATACTAAGCATAAAAGCAAGATTTGTACTGGATGTTGTCGCCTTGGAGACAAGCCCTATAAGCGCGATCTGTGTAAGCCTATCCCCAAACTGAGAAATGATCTGTCCGAACCATAGACAAAAGAAATTACGTTTTTTCAAAAGATCAAGATAATTCATATGTTCAAATATTATACCTTATACGCCACAGCAGTTACAGTAAAATAAAGCCAAAAGATTCTACCAAAAAATATTATAAACCTCAAGATATTAAACAAAAAACCGTCGTTTTTAAAAAAAAACTTGCAAAATAAAAAAAAAATAATATCATGTATTTATGTTAAGTGATGATGAGTTACCTCATAGTATAAAAAATGAAAAAGAAAGAATACTGTTGTACAAACGGGTGTGTACGCTATGCGGGAGTGCATCTCATTTTAGAGATACGTGACGCAGCCAACCTATCTTCTCTACCAAAAGTACGTAAAGCATTGCAGGACTCCGTAAAAGCCATCGGTGCGACATTACTAGGAATAGATTTACATAAATTTTCTCCAAGCGGCGGCATATCGGGTATGGCAATAATATCAGAATCGCATTTAAGCATACATTCATGGCCTGAATACGGATACGCAGCTCTTGACGTTTTTACATGCGGCGATGTTAACCCTTACGATGCTCTCCCAATACTAAAAAAAGCTTTCAAAACAAATAATGTCCAAATAACTGAATTCAAAAGAGGCATATTCTAAAATGTGGATATTTGAAGAACTTTACCCTGACCTTAAGATTGGAATAGAAGGAAAACTGCTCTATAAAACAAAGTCAAAATTCCAAAACTTAAAGGTTTTTGATACTAACCGGTTCGGGAAATTATTATTATTAGACGGTGCTATACAAACAACAGAACGAGATGAGTTCATATATCACGAGATGTTAACGCATCCTCTGCTTTTGGCCCATCCTAACCCCAAGAACATACTTATAATAGGTGCAGGCGACGGTGGAATATTACGTGAAACGTTAAAACATCCCGTATCTAAAGTAACTTTAGTAGAACTTGACGAAGAAGTAATAAACATAACAAAAAAACATCTTCCTTCAATATGCAAAAATGCATTTAAAAACAAGAAAGTAAAGATAGTAATAGATGACGGCGCAAAATTCGTTTCACAAACAAGAGAAAAATACGATATTATAATAATTGATTCACCTGACCCGATTGGCCCTGCTAAAATATTGTTCTCATCTAACTTTTACAAAGATGTCTATAACGCATTGACCGCCTCGGGTATAATTATACGTCAAACCGGTTCGTCATTTGCTCAAGAATCAGAAAGGCTCGATAACATAAAAAAACTAAAAGCTATCTTCCCTATAGTAGAAACAGAAATAATAACTGTACCGACATATATCGGCGGTTTTTTTACATTATTGGTTGCGTCAAAAAAGATCAACCCCAAAACTGTACCATATAAAAATATATCTCAAAAATACGAAAGTTTAAGGTTAAATACAAAATACTATAACCCGGATATACATTTCGCGGCTTTTGCGCTGCCGAATTATATCAAACGAGAAAAAAAATGAACAAAAACAATAAAAACAAGTCTTTCGGGTATGAACTTATTATCAACCTTTATGATTGCGACATAGAACCTATTTCTTCAAAAGAAAAGTTAAAACAATATGTTGACGAACTTTGCGACCTTATTGAAATGGTCAAATACGGAGAAACACTTCTTCCCTACTTCGGAGAAAACGAAGAACATACAAAAGGCTACTCCCTAGTCCAACTTATCGAGACCAGCTCGATAACAGGCCATTTTTCAGAATACTGGAAAAGCGCTTATATAAACATATTTTCCTGCAAGACTTTCGATAAAGAAAAAGCCCTGGAATATACAACTAACTTTTTTAAAGCAAAAGAGACAACACATAGCTTTCTTGAAAGATAATTCTAGCTATAAGTCTTAAGCCATAAATTATAGACAAAGTTTGGGGAGAACCCATATAAATAGTCCTAAGCCTCCAGCTATTCCACCAAAAGCAGACCCAGCTAAAAAAGATAATTATAGTTTCCAACAAAAAAAGAGTGATGAAAAATCATCACTCTTTTTTTTGTTATTTTAGCTTAATGCTTACGCCTTACGTCTATTGCTAACAACTAGTTAGGCTTGTCCGGCTGAACCCAAAACATCTTTGTTCTTTTTAGAATACATATCAATTAATGCTTGCCTTGCCGGGCCAAGATATTGTCTGGGGTCAAAATCCGACGGTTTATCATTAAAATGCTTGCGTATTGCCGCTGTCATCCAAAGTCTGCCGTCAGAGTCAATATTGATCTTACATACCGCAGACTTAGACGCTTCCCGAAGCTGCTGTTCAGGTATGCCCACAGCATCCTTTAACGCGCCACCGTTTGCGTTTATCATCTCTACAGCATCTCTCGGCACAGAAGAAGACCCATGTAATACTATAGGAAAACCTGGAAGCCTTTTTTCTATTTCTTCTAATATATCAAACCTAAGCGGCGGCGGTATGAAAATACCATCTTCATTCTTAGTGCACTGCTCAGGCTTGAATTTATTGGCGCCATGAGAGGTGCCTATTGATATCGCCAAAGAATCCACACCTGTCTTTGAAACAAAATCTTCAACTTCGCTCGGATGAGTATAAGTCGATTTTTCAGCTACTACATCATCTTCAATACCGGCCAAAACACCCAATTCACCTTCGACTGTTACGTCAAATTTATGTGCATATTCAACAACTTGTTTTGTAAGCGCGACATTCTCATCATAGGAATGGTGTGAACCGTCAATCATAACAGACGAAAACCCTGAATCAATACAAGATTTACACAGCTCAAACGTATCACCATGGTCAAGATGCAGCGAAATAGGTATTTCTTTAAGCCCTTTCTCAGCAGCCAGAACCTTCATCATCTCAACAGCGCCCTGGCCCATATACTGCAGTAAAGTCTGATTAGCATATTTCCTTGCACCGCTTGAAACCTGCAATATGACTGGTGACTGAGTTTCAACACAAGCAGTAATAATAGCCTGTATTTGCTCCATATTGTTAAAATTATAAGCCGGCACAGAATACTTTCCTGCCATAGCTTTTTTAAACATCTCTTTAGTATTAACAAAACCAAGATCCTTATAACTAACCATAATGCCTCCTTAACTTCGCAAATATTAACTTTATTTTATAATATATAGAAAGATAAGTTTGTCAATGAAAAAATTATAACAAACAGTAAAAATAACTCCGTACACGATGTATAAACTCCAAAAAGTATTTCATGACGGCCTGTCATCTTTGCTTACTGTAGGATGATGCAAAAACTTTATAGAAATATCATCAAAGATCGCGTATATACACGGTATAAGTAAAAGTGTTAGGACCGTAGCAAAAAACAACCCCCAAATAATTGCAAGCCCCATAGGTTTAAGAAAAGGATCTCCCCCGCCTATGCCATAAGCCACAGAAACAAGCCCGCCTATTGTAGTTATTGTCGTCATCAAAACAGGTCTAAGCCGTGTACGACCGGCCTCAACTAAAGAAGAACGTCTATCCTTACCGTCTTTACGTAACTTATTAATAAAATCAACTAACACTACAGAATCATTTACGACAATACCCGTCAAACCTACAAGTCCCATTAACGCGAAAAAGCTTAACGGTTCGTTATGCAGAAAAAACGCTAAAATAACGCCCACTATGCCAAACGGTATAGCAAGCATAACAATAAGTGGCTGTAACAAAGACTTAAAAATAGCTGTTAATATTATAAATATAAGAAAAATAGCAAACAAGAACGATACAAATAAATTCCTTTGTGATTCTTTCTGATCTTCATATTCACCGCCAAAATTTAACAAACATCCGGAATATTTAGCATCAAGCCGGTCAAATTTCTTACGCAATAGCTTATTTGCCTGAAAAGACGTAATCTTATCACTGTCAACATTAGCCAAAACGTATATAACACGTTTCCCCTCAAGATGCGTTATCAAATAAAGCCCGTTTACTTCTTCCACACGCGCGACAGATCTTAACGGCACCAGATTGCTTTTACTATTCTCAACCAGAATATCACCAAAGTCCTCTTTCTTTTCGCAATACCCTTGAGGATACTTGACAATAACATCTATCTCTTTTTCCGCACGTTTAGGTTTAACAGCCGTTGCATATACACCATCAAACGCCGCGCGCACTGCATACGCTATGCTGTTAATATCAAGATAATATTTTTTTGCTTCATTCTCATCAACTACAACACGCATCTGTTTCTTACCCTTTTGATAATTAACAACTACATCAGAGACACCGTCAACGGTGTTAAGATATTTCTCTATATCCTGGGCTAACTCATAAGAAGTCTGAAAATTGTCACCTACAACACCAAGTTCTATATCTTTACCCATAGGCGGTCCTTCCTTCATAACATCAACATATATCTTTTCAAAACCGGATATTGATTTTAGCTTTTCCCTTACATCAGCGGCTATCTCATGCGGTGTACGTTTACGCTTTTGCATAGGCGTCAAAAAAACTGTTATCTGTCCCAAATGTGTACCTTTCTTCGCATTTGGATCAAACCCTGCCTTTTCACTTTCAATACTGCCTATATATGTTCTATATTCATCTATTTCATTTTTCGGCATATCTTCTATAAGTTTTTCTACCGGTATAACCAATTTACTCATCTCCTCAAGGTTTACTCCTTTTTCAGCTTCAAATCTAACATAAAACTGCTCTATACCTTCACCTTTAAACATTATTATCTTCATCGCAAACACCATCAAACACACAGCAAAAACAAATATGACTCCCATCCCTGCAACAAATCGATAACGATGCTTTAACACCAACTCGAGAATACGCGTATAAACTTTTTGTATCTTTATAAAAAATATTTCACGTTTCGACCGTTTATGCTCTATACGGTTAAATTTACCGCCTTTCACAAAATCTGATAAATGTGATGGCAATATTATAAACGCTTCAAGTATAGACGCCGAAAGCGCAAAGATCACTACTATCGGAACCGCTTTAATAAATTTACCCATAATATCTTTCATGAACAATAACGGCGCAAACGCCGCGAAAGTCGTTAATACCGTCGCTATTACAGGCTTTATAACCTCGTTTGTTCCTTTGATAGCGGCCTCTTTGGGCGGCATACCGGACTCAATATAACGATATACGTTCTCGGAGACTATTATCCCGTCGTCAACCAACATACCAAGCACTATAATAAGGCCAAGCATAGATACAAGATTAATTGTTATCCCGAACAAATGCATAAGTATAAAAGTCACGAACAACGCTATAGGTATACCCATAGCCGTAGTCAATGCCGGCACCGGATCAAGGAAAACAAATAATACTATCAACACAAGAACAAAACCAAACAACCCGTTGTTCTTAAGAACACCTAGCCTGCGCTTAACATAAAATGACATATCATCTGTAACCGTAATACGCATATTGTCAGGCAGATCCGTCTGGAATTTGTCTATCACCTTATTAACATTAGCAACCACCTCCAATATATCGGCATTCTCTGATTTCAATATAAGCATTGCCAACGCATTCTTTTGCGCAATCCGCGTTATATGTGTTCTTCGTTCAAACGTATCCTTAACAACAGCTATGTCTTTCACTTTAAGCCAATTCCCGTCGTCATTTGCCCGTATAATAACATCTTCTATCTCACCCTTAGTCTCAAACTCACCTACCGTACGCACGTTATACTCATAACGTGCGCCTTTTAAAATACCCGCAGGGAAATTTATATTATGACTGTCAAGCGCCTCTGCAACCTCATTAGGTGAAACATGATAGTCCTCGGCTTTTTTAGGGTCTATTTCAACCCAGAACTCAGGGTCACGCCAACCTATACGTTTAACCGTTGCCACACCAGCAACATCCTGTAACGCATCTTCAAGCCTAACACCGTACTCACGCATCTGATGTTCAGGAATATCATTACCTGCAAGCGCAACTTCCAATATAGGATATTCGCTTATACGCAGTTCTGTAACTGTAGGGTCATCTTCAATCTCATCGGGAAGATTTTTAGCACGGTCAACCGCGCGTTCAATATCGTCAATTACCTGTTCTTTATCGGAATAATCCGGATCAATAGTAACAGCAATACTCGAAAGTCCTTCGTCGGAGCTTGATTCAATTTCTTTTATACCGCTTATCCCGATGAGTTCTTCTTCGATAGGTATAGTAACCAGCTTTTCAACATCCTCGGCCGGGGCAGATTTATATATAGTCGTAATAATAACCATATCGTAATCAACCGACGGGAACGCCTCAAGCCTCAAAGTGAAAAGCGAGTATATTCCGAAAAAATAATAAAAACCGATATTAAATTCATTAATAACGAATTCTTAACCGAAAATTTTGCAATATCCATTTAAAACCCTTTTACTATATTTTATCAAAAGAATAATCCCAGTATTCTTTAAGCAATATACCTTCAAGCCGTTTGAGCTCTATTACCGCGAAACAATATTCTTTTTTCATATTGGTCAATTCCAACTCAGCATCCAGGAACTCATTCTGAAAACGTATAACCGTATCTGAATCAGATCTGCCGCGTTTAAATATTCTCATCTGCTCATTAACTTTTTTCTCCTGGAGCTTAACCGCATTTTCCAAGCAACCTATCTGCTGGGCAAGTACATTACATTTACGCACCTGGTCATTTATTTCAACATATATCGAACGTTCAACATATTTAAGATTGACCAAGGCTTTAGCTTTACTATACTGTGCCTGTTTTTTTTCGGCACGCGCTTTTCTGTCAAATAAGGGTACTTTAACCGTAACACCGGCATAATAAGAATATCTGTCATCGCTGGTTATGTCTTTATATGAATCGTTAAAATGTTCATCAAGACCATTCTTAGAAAAAGATGCCTCGAGATTTATTTCCGGCCATAGACTGTTCTTTTTCATTGAAAGTATTATCCCCTGTTTTATAACATCCTCTTTGGCTACCATATAATCACGCCGGTTAAGCATACTATTTATCATCGCATCATCTAAACGATACGGTTTACCGACACCGGCAAGTTGATCCGACGGCATGATATCTACATCAATGTCGCCCAAATTAAGCATAAGTTTTAAAACATTGAGCTGTTTTTCAAGATTATCCTCAGCCGCCAAGACCATACTTTTTTTTACATTATAGTCCGCTTGCGCGCCAAACAAGTCCGGCACCTCGACAACACCATGATCAAGAAGCCGCTCATTTAATTCCTGAAACTTTTCAGCCTGTTCGAGTATATTCTGTTCAATAGCATAAATATCACCAGCACAGACAAATTCCCAATATGCTTTCTGAACATCTGCCAAATATTGTTCGATCTTATCCAAAGATGTATACTCTGATATTCTTATATCAGACTCCGTGACTTTTATATCACCTCGATCTATTAATCCAAAAAAATTCCTGCCTAGCTCCTGCTTTATTTTGACTGTCAACGACGAATCATACACCGGATTATATTGGAGCGAGGTGTCTACGCTGTTATTAGTACGCAGGCTTTCCTGTTCCACTGACACTGTCGTACCGGTAGGCATCTTTTTACTTAACCCGAAACTATAATCTGTTTCACGCACATCATCATCTAAAAGCAAAGAGTTCTTTCTGGATTTATCTTTGTCCAACTCAATCTGTGCCTGAAGTATAGTATCAAAGATAGACTTGGCGATACCTTGTTCTTCTCTGGCTATTTGTATATCGTATTTTGTAAGCTGGATATCAAAATTATTCAAAAGTGCCAGCCTGCTGGCCTCATCAAAAGACAAAAGCATACCACCTTTGTCATCCGCAAATCCGCAAACAACAAAAAAAATAAACAAAATTAAACTAACAAATATTTTCTTTAACATAAACTTATTCTCACCTGACAATTTACTTTATAAATAATATCATATTAAAGCTGTCTAGCAATAATTTCCGCGAGTATATCATCCAATCCCGACTCTATAACACTTGTCATAATCTTTGATTTCATGAAATCAACTTTAAAAACGTCATTTAACACTCTATCCACTATCTCTCTGTTTGAAGTCGCAATGTTAAGTTCAAGATTATCGCGCAGACTTAACTTATCAAAATTGGCCGATCCCGCGCATAACCATCCGTCATAAACCGCAGCCTTAACATGAGACATCCCCGGATAGAAATATACTTTTATCCCATTATTGAACATATTATTAGCCGTAACAATATTGCTTTTATTCATGATATCGTGATTACCGGCCGCGGGAAATATAACACGCACATCAACACCTCTGCCGCGGGCCTTTATCAACTCAATTAATATCATTTGATCAGAAAAATATGCGTTATTGATATATATAAACTTACGTGACTGCTTAATAGCTTCTAACTGCGCTTTATATATCTGGGTATCGTTAGCCCTGGTGTAAAGCAAACGTATATCCGCGTTACCCCCCGAAAACCTCTTGTTCTTACTGAATACCTTACTGAAGAAATATCCCAAATCACCAAGGTTGCCAGCATGTGCCCATGCTATATTGAACTCTCTGTATATATCAGATAATATTTCCCCTCTAATCTCAAACATAAGATCATGCCAGTCATAGCGGTACTCTCTCCCAATATTCATACCACCCGTAAAACATATTGCATTATCTATAAGTATAGTCTTTGTATGATCGGCGCGCAATAACGCATTCGGCCGTAACCGTACCTTGATATTTGAATCTTTCCTAAGATAATTTACCATTGAATACGGCGGCTTAAAATTTTTCGGCATATCGTCAGAAACTTTCCCTTCGCCCATAAGCTGTCCCATTCCATCAAGCAACACTCTGACTTTCACGCCCTGGCACGCCTTTTCTTTGAGCAAATCAGCTATTTGTATGGCATAATCATCGTTATCAAAGATAAACAAACGTATGTCTATTGTCTTATCGGCATTCCGTATACTTTCGACCAGCCGGTCAAAAAAACTTTCGCCGTCAACTAAAAGATTAAAATCCGCTTTTTTATTCGCTGTATGCGTAATGCCATCCAGTACATTTTCAAATACTGCAAGATCCATAGCTTCAATATCATGATTAATCGGCTTGATATCGGGTCTCTGTTGGCGATTTAAAAAAACGTACGGCGACATAGCAGAATCGTACGTCACATCTTTTGCCAGATTAAATAATCTGAACGCATAAGAGAACGGCCGTGCCAGCAGACCGACAAAATGGCTGTTCAGTATCAAATAATCCGCCGCCTTGACACCTTTATGCATCGACCGTTGAATCTTTGCGTCCCCGCCAAAAGAAGATCCTTCATTAAAAGTAAGCGCGTATTTTTTGTCCAGATCGACAAAAATGAAAGGCGACTGCCCGTCATCCGTTATACCAACCGATACAAGAACTTTGGTTATATCAGGCTTACCTGAATCACTTATAAACGACCTAAGCTCATCAATAATATATTCTGAGATTTCCTCGGCAGAATATTTCCTGCCGATTTTTTCATCATACGTTCCGCCATAAACATGGCGTTCTATAATGCCGTCAGCATTTCTGAGAAGAACATATTTTTCACCGTTATACGGCACGATAACCCCTTTATCAATGTCCTCCGATATAAGTTTATTCTCAACTCCGGCGTATACCATATCCCAATCATTCTGTGATAAACAAAATATCTCATTTTCGCTCTCAACTTCACTTCTTACAGCACCCCAAATTTCCTTACTTACGTTATTTAAAGATATGTTGAAATTAATATATTGTCCGGGAATATTATTCATGAAATCAGGTATATCAGAATAAACAAAAAAATTGAACGGATAATCACTCCCTTTATAAACAAGCCAATAATTTATATAAAGCCTGCCATCATACAAATATGCTTCATTAACAGCAATCTCATTTGCTTTATAAAAGGAGTTATATAATTTATCTTTACCTTTACAATAGCTCCGGCTTTGGGCCGTCTGACAGCCGACAACCGATAACACAGATATACCTAATATCAACCAAAAGAAATATTTCATCATCCCCCCGTTAAATAAAATATTTTATAACCCTGCAACTAAGCGGTAAGACCAAACAATTACCATGACAAAAACCTCTATCTAACGGATAATATTCTTTACGATCATATCACCCATCTCAGAGGTCCCGAGGACCTTGCACTGTCCTGCCGCAGATAAATCAGCCGTCCTATATCCATCCGCCAGAGTTTGTGAAACAGCTGCATTTATTAACTCGTACTGAGCATTTAAGTTGAAACTATATTTAAGCATCATAGCAGCAGAAAGTATCTGTGCTATAGGGTTAGCAATATTTTTGCCCGCTATATCCGGAGCCGAGCCTCCTGCCGGTTCATAAAGGCCGAAGCCAGTCTCATTCAAGCTTGCAGAACTCAGCATGCCTATAGAGCCTGTAAGCATGGCGCATTCGTCGGATATTATGTCACCAAACATATTAGGACACAATAAAACGTCAAAATCACACGGTCTGCGTAACAACTGCATAGTAGCATTATCAATATATATATGCTCGAGCTTTACTTCAGGATAATCTTTAGCTACTTCTTCGACCACCCTGCGCCATAAAACCATTGACGCAAGTACATTAGCCTTATCGACCGAGGTAACTTTCTTCCCGCGTTTCATAGCAAACTCAAAAGCTAATTTCGCTATTCTGGCTATTTCACGACGTGTATAAACAAGTGTATCCCGTCCGGTTTCGGCATCCCCACTCCCCGAAATACCTTTAGGTGTCCCAAAATATATACCGCCTGTAAGTTCACGAATACATAATATATCAAATCCGTCGGCAACAGTCTCTTTTTTCAGCGGACTATTCTCCGCCAATTGTTTAAACAAAACAGCAGGCCGCAAATTACAAAACAACCCAAAATGCTTTCTTAACGGTAATAACGCGGCACGCTCCGGCTGCTTATCAGGGGGTAAATTTTCCCATTTCGGCCCGCCAACAGAGCCAAACAAAACAGCATCGCTGTTCTGACATATATCCAGCGTTATTTTAGGCAAGGCTTCGTTATGTCTGTCAATAGCTATCCCGCCGACATCCGCGTAATTATATTCGAACTTATATCCGAACTTATATTTAACCGCATCCAAAACCTTTACGGCTTCAATCATAACCTCAGGGCCTATCCCATCCCCCGGCAAAACCGCTATTTTATATTCATTACTCATACCTACTCCTCGTTAAAAATGTTATTTATCCAGTTTTACCCTAATTTTTAAAGACACTGAGCGTAACCGCGAAGTGTCTTTATCAATAAAATCAATTGTAATTTTATCATAAATAACCAGAAAGAACCAATTCTATCGAGGAAATCAGGACGCCGCAGAGAACGCGCCATTACCACAGCCTGTAATAATAACACACTGCCAACCAGTAACAGTTGTGCCAGCCCGATTTATCTCATCACAACAAGTTAGCACTGCCTGTTCCGGCATTATTTTTACCCTAATTATTTCAATAGATTTAAATAATTTCTTTTTCCGGAAAGGCAATTTTTGTTTTTTTTGCTTCATAATATTATAATTAATATTGTTTAAGTATACTACTAGCAAATAAGGATTGTCAATTAATTTCCATAGTCTATTTAAAAACCCTTGCTTTTTTCTCAAGTTAAGGTAATATTAGGAAGCAATTATGATGGAAAAGTTTAAAAATTTAGGATTATCAGAGAATATTCTTGCCGCATTAAGTAAAAAAGGGTTCGAAGAACCTTCTCCTATCCAGGAAAAAGTCATACCTATACTACTAAATGAAGCATACGATGTTATCGCACAGGCACAAACGGGCACCGGTAAGACTGCCGCGTTCGGTATACCGCTTATAGAGAAGCTAATACCTAACCAAGGCCATGTGCAGACACTTATTCTTACTCCTACACGTGAACTGGCACTGCAGGTTTCAGAAGAAATAAACTCACTAAAAGGAAAAAGCAAACTTTCTATTACTGCCATATACGGCGGCCAATCGATAGACGAACAGTTCAGACGCATAAAAAGAGGATTGGATATCATCGTCGGTACGCCCGGCAGAATAATTGACCATATGACACGTAATACATTGTCTTTCGACAAGTTATCATATCTTATACTGGACGAAGCAGATGAGATGCTTAACATGGGTTTTATCGACGATATAGAAAAAATACTCCAACAGACAAACAAAGATAAAAAAATGCTTTTGTTCTCTGCGACCATGCCTAAACGCATAATTGATATTTCCAAAAAATATATGCAGTTGACAAAAACCATAACCGTAAAAAAAGAACAGCTGACCACATCGCTTACCGATCAAATATATTTTGAAGTTTCAGAACGCGATAAATTTGAAGCGTTATGCCGAATAATAGACATCGAACCTGAATTTTACGGTTTGATAT
This sequence comes from Candidatus Omnitrophota bacterium, assembly GCA_028703535.1. Taxonomy (GTDB): domain Bacteria; phylum Omnitrophota; class Gorgyraeia; order Duberdicusellales; family 4484-171; genus JAQVMQ01. Next base: position 29,435 of record JAQVMQ010000005.1, read on the forward strand.
TCTGCCGCACAAAAGTCGACGTTGATAACGTAAGCTCAAAACTTGTCGATCGCAGTTACGCCGCAGAAGCGTTACACGGCGATATCTCACAATTCCAACGTGAACGTATACTACGCAAATTCAAAAGCAAACAGACAAACGTACTTGTCGCAACAGACGTAGCCGCACGCGGAATAGACGTACAAAACCTTACACATGTAATAAACTATTCCTTACCGCAAGACCCTGAAAGCTACGTACACAGGATAGGCCGTACAGGCCGCGCAGGAAAACAAGGCACAGCAATAACTTTCATCACACCATCAGAATATAAAAAACTTGTCTTCATCCAACACATAGCTAAAACCGATATACGTAAAGAAAAGATACCTGAACCTAAAGATATCATCGCAATTAAAAAAGAAAATATATTATCTGCAATAAGCAAAATAATTGAGAACAACGAACATACGACCTACACAAAAATGTCTATTGATTTGCTTGAAAAAGGCACACCCGAAGATGTAATATCAGCTTTGCTGAAACACGCGTTCAGTGACGAGCTTAACGAGTCAAGCTACAGTAAAATAGCTCAAGTTACCCGTTCAAGGATCAACGATGACGGTAAAACTCGTCTTTTTATAGCTAAAGGCAGAAAAAAGAATTTTACCGCAAGAGATATAGTCGAATTCCTAAAAGAAAAAGGCGATCTTACCGACCATGAGATAAATGAAGTACGTGTATTCGACGAATTCTCATTCGCGACTGTTCCTTTTGAAAAAGCTGAGCTTCTTTTAGCACTGGCAAAAAAAGAATCTAAAGGCCCGCGCCCTATAATAACTAAGGCACGTGATAAAAACAGTTCCGGCAATAAGAGCGAGTCAAGACGTCCTCATTCATCCAGAAGTCCACGATTCCCGCGAAAAAGATAAATAAACACAGGTTTGATAGTTCGTCAGTTAAATCCCGGGCATTATTTTATCGATAGTCTAATCAAAAAAACAAGGGCCTGCAAAAATATAAATATTAATACAAGCCCTTATAATTATTCACGTCAAAATTTTTCAGACAGTTTACTGAAACAGCATCTCAGCATATGACGGTAACGGCCACATATCCGCAGGCACAATACCTTCAAGTGTGTCAACCGCTTCCCTAAGTTTAATCTGTCCGATTAACATCTTCTCAACATTCTCCGCATCAATAGCTTTTTCCAAATTTTTGATGCCTTTAAGAGTTTTCTCAATCTCGTCCATAAGTTCTCTCAATAACCCTTTAGCCGATGTCTGCGTCCCCATGCCTTTAACCGCATTTATAGACTCTGCAAGAATACCCTGATACTCAATAGCCACAGGTACTATCATAGTCTTTGCCATATTAACCGATACTTTCGCTTCGATTAAAACGGTAGATTGATACTGATGTCTGTATATCTCATTACGCGACTTCAATTCCGCCTCAGACAAAACCTTATGTTTAGCAAAAAGCTTAACGGCATCAGATCTATCCATAGTGTTAACAGCCTCCGGCGTAGTCTTTAAATTCGGCAGTCCGCGTTTCTCCGCTTCTTTGTGCCATTTATCGGAATACCCGTCACCATCAAACAATATGCGTTTATGTTTCTTAACAACACCCTGCAGGACAACACTCAACGCGTCATTAAGTTTCTTGCCTTTAGCCATCTCTTTTTCGATTTTTGAACAAATATCATCCATCGCCTCGGCTACAATAGTATTAAGAACGATATTCGCTCCGGCACAGCTCTGGTTAGAACCAACCGCTCTGAACTCAAATTTATTACCGGTAAACGCAAACGGTGAAGTCCTGTTCCTATCAGTAACATCACGCGGCAGCTGCGGTAATGATGTAACACCTAACTCTAATGTCTGGTATTTTTTCGAACTATGCACTTTACCCTGTTCGATTTGTGTAATGATATCAAACAGCTGTTCACCCAAGAAAATCGACAAAATAGCCGGCGGCGCCTCGTTAGCACCAAGCCTATGGTCATTCCCGGCCGATGCGACGGACGCTCTTAAAAATTCGGCATGCGTGTCAACTGCCTGCATAAGCGCACATATGATAGTAAGGAATTTAGCATTTTCATGCGGATTATCACCAGGCGTAAGCCAGTTCTTCCCGTCAGGCCCGCAAATAGCCCAGTTATTATGTTTACCTGACCCGTTAACGCCCGCAAACGGTTTTTCATGAAGTAAGGCAACAAGCCCGTGTTTTTCAGCAACACTCTTTATCGTCTCCATAGTTATCATATTATGGTCTACGGCCAGATTAAGCTCTTCAAATACCGGTGCAATCTCAAACTGCGCAGGGCAGACTTCATTATGTCTTGTTTTGGCCGGTATACCTAATCTCCACAATTCACGATCCAAATCTTCCATGAAATTCATAATGCGAAGTTTTATGGCACCAAAATAATGGTCTTCCATCTGTTGATGTTTAGCCGGCGCTTTACCAAAAAGCGTACGGCCGGTCTGTACAAGATCAAGCCGTGCGTCATAGTATCTTTTATCAATAAGAAAATACTCCTGCTCAGCACCTAACGTAGCATATCCGCGTCTATCCTTGGCTTTAATACCGAACAGCTTCGCCAACTTATCTAATTGCAGCGACAATGCCGATATCGACCGTAACAATGGTGTTTTTTTATCTAACGCTTCACCTGTATACGAGTAAAAAGCCGTCGGTATACACAAAGTAGCACCGTTATCCGATTCCTTAATAAACGCAGGCGATGTCGGATCCCACGCAGTATAACCGCGTGCCTCAAATGTCGCACGCAATCCGCCTGACGGAAAACTCGACGCGTCCGGTTCACCTTTGATCAGCTCCGCACCGGAAAATTTAAATATCACTCCGCCTTCATCATCAGGTGAAATAAACGAATCATGTTTTTCAGCCGTTGTGCCGGTTAACGGCTGAAACCAATGCGTAAAATGTGTGGCACCTTTAGATACCGCCCAATTCTTCATCGCATCAGCAACTTCATCCGCGATAGACGGGTCAATAGTATCGCCAAGCCTTGTAGTTTTTAATAAAGACTTATACGCTTTTTCCGAAAGATAATTCTTCATAGTCTTTAAATTGAAAACATTCTCACCATAAGTGTCAGCGATTGTCTTCATGTTTTCCTGAAACCCTCTTTCCATATTGCACTCTCCTTGTTTATAAAATATCTTACTCGGACAACCATTCCCCTAAAAACAAAAAAACGTCATACTATCTTTAAGATTTTTCAAAGATATATACGACGCCTTTATCCTGTTCCCTCCATTGGGTTATAAAAAACAAAAAGAAATGCCCCTAAACTTGAACATTTCTTTGTTGCTTTATCCACTCGCCATTGAATAGATATTGAAGTATATCTCCGTAAACAGTTTTTGTCAACTGTTTACCCTTCCGCTAAAGGCGGACCCGCATAAATAAAATTTATTAATGTTATAGGAAAAATAGAAAGCCAAACAACAATAAAATATTATCTGGTAGGGTTCAGGCCTGCCTGAACCTCTATAGAACAATTTTTGATATTGTTTTTGTCTACATCCCAATTAAAAGGGTTATCCACAATGTATTTACGAATATTATCCAATGATTCATCGGTTCTGATAATCTGGTCGTAAAATGATTTTTGCCATTTAAATTCAGACTTGTTTAATTTGTTTATTTTTCTTGAAACGGTTGATTTAAACGACCCTATCATTATTGATAAATTATTTGTTTTTTGACATTCAATAAAGGAACAGGCTGGCCTGTTCCCTACAGAATTATTGATAATAATTATTCCGTGCACATGATTTGGCATAACAACAAATTCATCTAATTGAATATTTGCATGATGGTTCGGTAAATCCATCCATGTATTTCGGACAATGTCCCCCATATCGTTTAACACCATTCCCCTATTTATAATTTCACCAAAAATATTCTGTCTGTTTTTTGTGCAAATGGTTATGGAATAATACCCATTATTTGAATAATCGAAATTTTTTAATCGTAGATCTTTTCTTTTATGAAAGATATCCATTGTTTATTTTTTAGAGAATACTCCTAGCTTTGTTTTTTAGTGCTTTTTTGATTACGCCCGCAACAGTATTCGCGTTTATACCTTTTCTCTTGCAATAACTGGACTTAAACCAATCAGAAAGTTTTTTCGTCTCTTTACTTGAATTGCATGCCACACAACAACGAGCGATGTTTTCTCTAGTGATAATCTTTGCATCATTTATTATATGTTCCCATGTAGGATTCGTTTTTCTCGCTTCTTTCGACAATCCAAATTTTACAGAGCAATAAACACATACTCTATCGCGAACCAATATTTCTTTTTCTAACGAATCAGGAATGCTCTAATTATTCATAAACTATATAATAAATTTACGTCTTACGTCTAAATTGCGTCAGCAATATCTAGAATCAACCGCTCAGAAGCTTCCCAGCCTAAACACGCGTCTGTTATGGATTGGCCAAACGTCGTGCCATCAACACTTTGTGTGCCTTCGACAAGATAACTCTCTATCATAAGCCCTTTAACAAGTTTTCTTAATCTATCGGCACGTTTCCTACTCTGCATGACTTCCATAGCAATACGCGGCTGTTCATAAAACCGCTTGCCTGAATTTGCATGGTTAGTATCAATAATTATGGAAGGATTAGCCAGTTGACGTTCAATATATGTATCATTTAACAGCATAAGATCTTCATAATGATAGTTAGGTATATTTTCGCCATGTTTGTTGACTGCCCCTCTTAAAACTGCATGAGCATATTCATTCCCGTCAGTCTTTACTTCCCAGCCATTATATAGAAAGCTATGTTTCATCTGCGCGGCTTGTATCGAATTAAGCATAACCGTAAGATCACCGCTTGTCGGGTTTTTCATCCCGACCGGCATATCAACGCCGCTTGCTGTCAACCTATGGAGCTGATCTTCAACTGACCTTGCACCTACCGCGACATATCCTAATACATCAGATAAATATGGATGGTTACCGGGATAAAGCATTTCATCAGCCGTGCTGAATCCAAAATCCTCGATCATTTTTATATGCATCCGACGTATTGTCTTTAACCCTTGCGCTATGTCGGGCGCTTCTGTCGGATCAGGTTGATGAGCCATACCTTTATATCCGGCCCCGGTTGTACGCGGTTTGTTTGTATAGACACGCGGAATAATAACCAGCTTATCTTTGACCTTATCCTGTACCTTGGCAAGTCTTGACGTGTATTCGTATACAGCATCAAAATTATGGGCTGAACAAGGTCCGATAATAAGTAAAAATTTATCCGATATCCCCAAAAATACATCTTGTATTTTTTTATCACATTCGGCTTTTACCCCGACAGCTTTTTCCGATAACGGTAATTCTTTTTTTATAGTATCAGGATCTGCTATTTTTTGAACTTTTTCAAACATACCTATCCTTTCCAGCTATTAATCTTTAGCCTTTAGCTATTCGCTACATTTCATCAACAACCAAATAAATATATCATAAACCATATATATTTAAAAGGAATTATAAGATATTATTTGTTTAGAAAAACGCTTAGAGCTGCAAACTGCCGGCTTCCACCACATTACCCGTTTCCTTATTAGTCTAATTAAGGCGAATCCGCTTACCAGCTAAAAGCTAAGGGCTAAGAGCTAAAGGCTAAAGGCTAAAGGCTAAAGGCTATAGGCTAACATCTATCCACTTTTATAAAGTTTTCTTCCCTAACTTTGTCTAAGTCTTACGCATAAGACTTAAGTCTAAATTGCATCAGCCCTTCGCTACGCTCAGGACTAATTCGACTACAGATTTATGTTCGCATACTCCATAAACCTAAGTCTCATCAGCTATCCTTAAGATCAATTTCTCCGTGTCTTCCCACCCTAAACACGCGTCTGTTATGGATTGGCCAAATGTCGTGCCATCAACACTTTGTGTACCTTCGACAAGATAACTTTCTATCATAAGCCCTTTAACAAGTTTTCTTAATCTATCGGCACGTTTCCTACTCTGCATTACTTCCATAGCAATACGCGGCTGTTCATAAAAACGTTTACCCGAATTAGCATGGTTAGTATCAACAATAACAGAAGCATTGAGCAACTGACGTTCCATATACGCATCATTTAAAAGCATTAAATCCTCATAATGATAGTTCGGTATATTTTCACCGTGCTTGTTAACCGCCCCGCGTAACACACCATGGGCATATTCATTACCTTCTGTCTCGACTTCCCAACCTCTATACAGGAAACTATGTTTCATCTGCGCGGCTTGTATCGAATTAAGCATAACGGTAATATCACCGCTTGTCGGATTTTTCATGCCGGCAGGCATATCGATACCGCTTATGGTAAGCCGGTGCTGCTGGTTCTCAACTGACCGTGCGCCGACAGCGACATAACCCAAAACATCCGACAAATAAGAAAAATTTTCAGGATACAGCATCTCATCAGCCGTGGAGAACCCGAAATCCTCGATAACTTTTATATGCATACTTCTTATAGCTTTCAAACCTTGCGCTATATCCGGCGCTTCTGTCGGATCGGGCTGATGAGCCATACCTTTATATCCGGCACCGGTAGTACGCGGTTTATTTGTATATACTCTGGGCACAATAATAACTTTATCTTTGACTTTATCATGCAACTTAGCAAGCCGCGATACATACTCATAGACCGCATCGAAATTATGCGCTGAGCAAGGTCCGACAATAAGAAGAAATTTATCCGAATCACCCGAAAAAATTGAACGAATAGCATTATCATGTTCAGCCTTAATCTTTACCGCATTATCAGATAACGGTAGTTCTTCTTTTATCTGTTCAGGCTCTATTAATTTTTGTATTCTTTTGAAAGTCAATTTTGTTCTCCTTTTAATTTTTTAACCTCTAAGGCAAGCGTTTTTCGTATGTCACTACCGTCTTCTACGCATTTTTTTATTATTTTAGTAAAATATGAACCGACAACAGCCGCATCAGCGATACCTTCAAGCTGTTTGATCTGCTCGTTACAGCAAATACCAAACCCTGCGTAAACAGATATATCCGAAAATTTAGATATAAAATGTTTAACTTTATCATCAATAATCGTCTGACTGCCGGTTATCCCCACGCGGATGGAAAGATATATATTACCTGACGTTTTCTGTTTCAGCAGATTTATTCTTTCATCCGCCATATTGATAACGGCAACAGGCATAGCGATAATACCCGCCCGGCGGCATGTATCATAAAACCCGTCATCGTCTTCTATCGGAAAATCCGGCACTATAAGACCCGTAACACCGGCCGATTTCATGTCATTAACAAATTTTTCTATCCCGTAAACATATACTATATTAGCATAAGACATGACAAATATTTCTTTAAAACCTGTTTTATGCGCATGAGCAATACATTCAAACACATCACGTACTCTAAAACCGTTCTTTATTGAGCCCTCACAGGCATCCGTTATTACCGGACCGTCGGCTGTCGGATCAGAAAACGGTATCTGTAACTCAAGTATATCCGCACCGCCGTCTTTGAATCCATTTAGTACCTCTTGAAATAATAGTCTATCCGGATAACCGCAGACTGCATGCGCCATTATTTTGATATCAGTATTCATAACCATCACACTCACTTTTAAGAAATTTAATCCAATTCTCAGCATCCAAACTCTTTGCCGTAATAAAAATATCTTTGTCCCCACGACCCGACATAGTAACAACTGCTATAGTGTTTTTATCCATTTGAGGCACTATCCGCAACGCGGCAGCTGCGGCATGAGCCGACTCCAACGCGAATATTAAACCTTCGTTTTGAGCAAATTCCTGATACGCGTTCAATACTTCTTCATCATACGCTTTCATGAACTCTATACGCCCCGACCGGCCTAAACTTGCAAGCTCCGGACCTATGCCGGGATAATCAAGCCCGGCAGATATTGAATGTGTCGCCAGTATCTGCCCTTCGTCTGTCTGAAGAAAGAAAGATTTATAACCTTCTACTATGCCTTTAGACGCACTGCCGCTCATCCGCACCGCATTTTCACCCGGTTTGTCACCTATACCGCCGGCCTCAACAGCTACCAGCCTAACCTTATCATCAATAAACGGTTTGAATGTACCGATCGCGTTTGACCCACCGCCGCAGCAGGCAATCAAAACATCAGGCAAGCGTCCTTCGATATCAAGTATATCTTTACGTATCTCATTGCCAATGATACTTTGAAAACCCGCTACCATGTCAGGATACGGATAAGGGCCTAACGCCGAACCTAAAACATAAAATGCCGTATCAGAACATTCCGCCCAGCTTTTTAACGTCGCGTTAACCGCGTCTTTTAATATTTTAGTACCTGATGTAACAACAGTTACTTTCGCGCCGTACTGTTCCATTAAAAACACATTAGGCCGCTGGCGCTCAACGTCTATCGCGCCCATAAATATCTCACATTCAAGACCAAGTTTGGCAGATGAGGCGGCAACAGCAACACCATGCTGTCCTGCGCCGGTCTCGGCAATGACTTTCCGTTTACCCATATATTTGGCAATCAATACCTGCCCAAGCGCGTTATTTATTTTATGCGCGCCTGTATTAGCTAACCCTTCAAGTTTAATATAAAGTTTGGATCCGTTAAGTTTTCGGGTAAGATTTTCAGCAAAACATAAAGGTGTCGGCCGTCCGGCATAGGTCTTTAATAATTTCAGGAGTTCAGCCTGAAATTTTTCTGACGGTATGATCTCTTTAACGGCACATTCAAGCTCAAACAGCGCGGGTTTAAGTACCTCACCTATATATTGGCCGCCGAACTCGCCAAAATATTTACTCATTTATTGCTCCATGAATAAGTTTACGCATAAATAATTTATTTTTTATGCCCGGTCTAGATTCTATCCCTGAACAGACATCGATCAATTCAGGTTCGATCTTTCTTATTACTTTACCTATATTATCAGGATTTATCATGCCGGCAACCCATTTACCGTGAAATTCTGTCTTGTACCTTTCGGAAATATCTTTTCTACACTTACTGCCTGTACATTTAGCCAGATCGTATAAAATAACCGGCACATAATCTTTATCCTTGGCAAGTTTCTTTTTCCCGGCTGTGACAACTTTATACGCATTGCCTTTAAAACTTTCAACAAGCCCGGGAGTCTCACTGCCATGAAACTGCACACAATCTATCAAACCTGTTTTTAACGCATGGCGCAGTTGTTCTATTTGAGACGTATCCGGATCCTTGACAACAGCTATTTTAAGTATTTTTATTTTTTCCAGCTCAATCAAAAAATCCGGATCTACTCTACGCGGCGAAGATGCTAAAATCATACCTATACAATCGGCGCCGTAACGTTTCGCGGTTTGCGCATCTTCAATATTCGTTATACCACAAATCTTTATAAACCGTTTTGACCGGCGAGCGTAAAGCTTAGTGAAAAAATTCTTTTGAGCGGACCGTCCTTCACGAAGACCTTTTTTAATAAGACCGACACGTTCGTTGATATCCTTATCTTTAACAATCGAAGTACCGACAAGCACCGCGTCAAACCCGGAGTTAGAAGCAAGCGACGCGGTAAACGCATCTTTTATGCCAGACTCAAAAACAGTCTTTATCTTATTCGGAATAAAAGGTTTTAGCCGTAACGGAACATTATAATTTATACTGAAATCACGAAGGTTACGGCTGTTAATACCAATGGCTGCCGGTTTATTCTTAAGTGCAAGTACACGATCAAGTTCGTCCATAGTGTGTACTTCACAAAGTGTCTGTAATTTAAATTTCTTCGCCTGAGCAATCATGATCCTCAATGTCGTATCATCCAATATACCCGCTATAAGTAATATCGCATCGGCACCTGCCAGATACGATATCCTGACGTCGTCAGGTGTAAACAGAAAATCTTTTCGTAGAAATCCGCATCGAGAGAATTTTCTTTTTGAAGTTATAAGATCATTTAATGAGCCGTTAAAAAAATCCTGCTCGGTCAGCACAGAAAATCTGCATATACCTGCAGAACGATATTTTGATATATACCGTGAAGCACTCATCTTTAGACCAAAGTTACCAACAGACGGTGACGCTTTCTTATACTCACCTATAATAAACGGTGCTTTCTGGCCAAAAAAATCTACAATAGGCACAATACGCTTATCACCGATACAGCTTCTCTCTTTATCCAGAATAAAGCTATAACCTTTTTTGCGTTTATCGACTATCTTATCTAATATATCCATCGTAGTTATACGGTAGGCGTATCCTTTAAACTTAAAACGTATTTTTTAAAACCTTTGTCTGAAAACAGTCCGACAGCTTTTTTATAACCATTTTCTATCGTATCGGTAAGGCCGGAAACATATATACACGCTGCCGCGTTTAAACAAACGGCATCATACAACGCTCGGGCTTTCTTATTTTTAATAGTATCCTTATTTTTTCCGATCGTCCCCATAAAAAGCACCGCGTTAGCCGCCGCGCTCTCGCCCCGCAAATATTTGATATCATAATATTTCATACCGAAATCTTTGGGATCAAGAGAATAATCCAGTATCGCGCCTTTATCAGTCAGCTCTTTAACCATAGTCTTATCACAGACACTGATCTCATCCATACCGTCATACCCGCAAACAACCATCGCGCGTTTTCTGCCGAGCTGTTTTAAAACTCTGATATACACTTCCATTATATCCTGACTATATACTCCGACAACCTGATAATCAAGGTCCATGGGATTAGCCAAAGGGCCGAGCATATTAAATACCGTTCTTTGTTTTATCTCCTGTCTGACTTTAGCAACAAATTTCATAGCACTATGATATAAGGGCGCAAAAAAGAAGGCAAAGTTCTTTTCAAGAATATCCGTTCTATTTGACGGCATATCGCCATCGACTTTAATGCCAAGCGCGGATAAGAAGTCATAACTTCCCGATTTAGAACTAACCGATCTATTACCGTTTTTTGCTACTTTTATACCCGCGTAACCGCATAAGAGTGCCGCTGCTGTCGAGATATTAAAGGTGTACTTACCGTCACCGCCTGTCCCGCAAGTATCAAGAAGGCCCGGTATACGTCTGGAACTTACGGACTTATCACGCATAACATTAACAAAGGCCGTAAGCTCAACGGGCGAGACACCTTTGACGGCTAACGCCCCTAAAAACATGCCTATCTCGGAATCTGTCATCTCACCGGACATGATCTCATCCATAACAGAATAACTATCTTTAGCTCCAAGATCTTTACCCTGACTTATACGGTTGATTATCCTATATTTTTGCGGCTCGGAAATTTTAAATTTAAAAAAATTATCAATCATTTTTACGCCGTATTGAGTACAGATAGATTCAGGATGAAACTGTATGCCGCACAAATGAAATTCTTTGTGCCGTACCCCCATGATAGTATTATCCGAAACAGCAGTTACATCAAGACAGGCCGGAACATTAGAAAAATCGGCACATAAAGAATGATATCTTACAACATCCACGTTCTGCGGTACACCGCGAAAAAGACCTTTATTATCGTGTGTTATTTTTGATGTTTTGCCGTGTACAATATTTTTAGCACGGACTATCTTACCACCGAAAACCTCAACGATACATTGATGCCCTAAACAGACACCCAGTATAGGTATTTCACCGGCAAATGACTTTACAACATCACAGCTTATGCCTGCATCTTTCGGGCCGCCGGGACCCGGTGAGATAATTATATGCGACGGCTCAAGTTTTTTTATCTGTTCTATAGTTATAGCATCGTTACGCACAACATGCACATTATAACCTAACGATTGAACAAGCTGAGCAACGTTATATGTAAACGAATCATAGTTATCTATAATCAATATCATTTCGAAGACCCTCCGAATATCAAAGCCAGCGCTTTTAATTTATTTACCGTTTCCTCAAATTCTCTTTCCGGAACGGAATCATATACTATGCCAGCGCCTGCCTGCATATAATAATTTTTATCTTTATGCACAAAAGAACGCAATGCTATACACGAATCAAAATTGCCATCTATATCCATGTGGCCAACTAAACCCGCGTAAGGACCACGTTTGATTTTTTCCAACCGTGAAAGAATCTCAATAGCTTTTATCTTAGGCGCGCCCGATACCGTGCCGGCCGGAAAAGACGCCTTTATAACATCATAAGCATCATATCCGGACTTAACTTTTGCCTCTATATCTGAAACTATATGCATAACATGAGAGAACCGTTCGACAAAAAAAGTTTGTTTAGGCAAAACACTTCCCGTACATGCAATACGTCCAAGATCGTTACGCGCAAGATCAACAAGCATAAGATGCTCGGCGCGTTCTTTAATATCAGCCAGAAGTTCACATTCGAGGTTATTGTCTTCTTCCTTGTCTTTACCTCTGGGCCGAGTGCCCGCTATAGGTTTTATTGTCGCTATCCCGTCATTATATGAGACCATAAGCTCAGGCGAAGCTCCGAATAGCCTAAACTCTTCAAAATCAAGATAAAACAAATACGGTGACGGGTTAATACGTCTGAGTCTGGCATACGCTTCAATCGGCGGCATATCACATTTTATCTTAACACGTCTGGACATTACACCTTGTAAAAGGTTACCTTTGACTATTTCCTCTTTTATCTTTAATACACCGCTGATATATTCTTCTTTGCCCGATAAAAAATTACCGTTATACTCATAATCACTTTCGGAACTGTCGTAGACCCTAAAATCGTTATCTAACAGCCTGGCAATAATGGCATCTACCTTTTTACACGCATCGGCTTTAAAATCTTCAGAAAGAGCACATATACACAGCTCGTCTTTATAATGATCGAAGACTACAAAAACGCTCCCAAAAATAAAAACAGCATCAGGTAGTTTAAGCTCATCTTTCTGTTTTTTTAATTTAACATTATCGAACAACTCCACTGTCTCATATCCCATGTACCCTATAACACTTGAAAGCGGAAATTGTATATTCTTTTTATTCAAAACATCAAGCCGTTTAGATTCCCTGCGCAGCACATCGACAAAACTATTACGGTCTTTATTAATACATTTATCTTCACCGTTTTTTATTTTATGTACTCCGGAGTCTTTTAATACTATCCTGTAATGTTCCTCTACAAGTATCATAGAATACCTGTTTTTGGTCATATCCAGAACAGCTGATTCAAGCAAAGCTTTCGCATTTAGTTTTTTGAATACGACAAGCGGCGTAAATCTGTCGGCGGAAATTTTTTTTATACATATATCCATCAACCATTCTCCTTATGTTTCTATCGATAGTAACATATTGCTCCGTCAATGTCAAGCGGTTATCTGAATTTTTATTTTATAGCTCTAAACCTGCGGGTATGCGTTATACCAAGGCATTTTCCTGCGAAGAATCGCGTAAAAAAAGGATCGTAGTATCAATGCTTTCCAGAATGTTCCGCTTATTGTCCATATTGATCTCTTCTGACATCCCGAAAATATTTATGTCGGCTTCGGGCACTTCCTGCGCCGCTTTTAAAAACGGGCCTGCCGCGACATAAACTTTAGTATCACGGCCCAGTCTTGATATACCTTTTATACGCTCAAGATATTTCTCACCTTTCTTCTTTTCTTCTTCTGTAGCGACTGCCTGGACAAGTAAAAGTTCTGCCTGCCAATTTTGCACAAGCTTAAGCGCGATTAAAATAGCAAGATTGATATTCGGGCTGGCGTCCCTCAACCATAGATTGATTTTTTTCTTCTTACCGAACTTCTTCTCAGGATGAAGATGAAACAATAATACCCCCATGTCGTCAGTACCAAGACGCTTGATAAGTTCTTTCATATCGTCATCCTGAAAAATCGTAGAGCCGAGTTTAAGAAATAATAAGTTTGGAGGAAAGATCGACCCTTTAAGCGCCTTACCGACAGTTGTCGACCCTTGTAAAAAAGAATATCCGGTAACAACGCTATAAGATACTAACAAACCCTGTTCTCTCAATACTTTCGCGATATCGGCAAACTGCTTCTCAAGCTTAACTATCTTTGAATCTATATCTTCTCTATCCTTGTCTCTACGTGACAAAAGCATGCCTGCCGCAAGCGGGACAACACTGAACATGTCTATCCTGCCGCTGGGTATAGTTATATCCTTAATAAAATCTATGTTTGACGTCCATTCTTCCGGATCGGATATCGGCACCAAAACATTAGGCTTCCATATTTTAGGATGATACGGCAGTGATCTTGCTATACGCATGGCATTTTCCGCTATGAATATAAATATTCCTTTACGCACATCCGGCCAATTTTTGCGTACGTTCTTATGGATAAAAAATGTATAAGTAGCACACATAACAACGACGGCCATTAAGCTGAACCATGGATTAATAAGCATCATGGCAAATAAACAGCCTAGACAGCCTAAAAAAGAAAATAAAGGATGTATTTTAAAGATAGGCCGGAAACTCACTATCCCCAATGTTTCTTCAATAAACACGGCAAAGTTAAGCATACCGTATGTAGCCAAAAAAAACATAGTTAAAAGTTCAGCTATATTATTTAAAGTGCCCAACAGCAATGTGCACAAAGAAACCAACGCAGTAAACAAAACGGCAATAACAGGCTCGCTCTTACGATTGACAAACGATATCTGTTTATAAAAAGGGATAAGTTTGTGTTCACTTAAAGCAAGTAAAGTACGAGGCGCCGTAACAAACATACTTAGTGCTGATGAGATAATTGCACCCATTATCCCCGCGATAATCAGCCATTTCCATTTTGCCAACGAAATTATTACCGACATATTAGATAAGAGTTCTGTTCTGTCTGCTACATGCGCAAACCTAAAAGCGATAAGTATGTATATAACAAAACTTATAGCGACAGCAGATAATGTACCGATAGGTATATTTCGCTCCGGCCGGCGCAGTTCACCAGACATTGTGACACCCGCAAGTATGCCGGTAACTGCCGGAAAAAATACGGCGAATATCTGCCAGAACTCTACACCTTCAGCTATACCGGAGACAGCACCGGGCGTTACCTGCATGTTCGGGCCGAAAAAGAAAGAGAATAACGAAACTGCTACAACAAGAATTATGAAATACTGTATCCTAAACGCAAGTTTAGCGCTGAAATATGATATAATCAGCAAAATAAACCATGTCCCGTATGTTACAAGTAGATGGTTATGCGCAGGATTTAAGGTCATCCATATCTCTGAAAAACCGGCAACGTAAAACGCAACCGATATGGCCTGCGAAAAATATAACGGCAGGCCTACAGCACCACCGACTTCAAGTCCTAACGATTTAGATATTATTGAATATGCACCGCCGGTACCTATATTTATGTTAGTTGTGATACTTGAAATAGAAAGGCAGGTAAATAAAGTTATTAAATTGGCAATCGTGATGATCGCAAGTGCACCCCATAGACCTACAGACCCGACTACCCAACCCAGCCGCAAATACATTATCACGCCGAGTATACTTAAAAACGTGGGAGTGAATACTCCGTCAAAAGTGCCGAACCTTTTATTTTTGTCAGTCATAAAATATTCAATCCAGATCTTCGTTACGCAAATCTTTAAGCAGTTTGCGCAATTTATATATTCTGCCACCTCTGAACTTTATCATAATGAACATTATGAATAATATCAAAGGAACGATTATCCCCCAAACCCAGACGTTAAATTCTTTATAACTTAAATTCAAGACCTTCGCCAGGGCATGCGCGAAAAGAACATACCAATCAAATATTTTCTCCAAAAAGATTTTCATTATTTAGCCAGCAAGACCATTATTGATCTGCCCTGTACAAGTATATTCCGTTGGTTAGAAACACATTGT